>JAJAZI010000064.1 GCA_026785785.1 Microbacteriaceae bacterium | reverse complement strand
CGTCTGGGCGACCTTGCTCTGGATGTCGGAGGTGCTCCTGGAATCTGTCACTTTGCCATCCCCTTGATGGTGTCGATGTCGCGCTTGACGCTCTCGATGGTTGCGGTGGGTTGCGGCGGCAGGCCGTCCTTGAGCTTGCGGTAGCCGACGAGGGCGAAGATCGCCGCAATCACGAGCAGCACGGAGGCGACGCTAAGGGCGGCGAGCCAGCCGGGCATCACGTAGGCGAGCCCCAGGACGGCGGCCGTCAGCAGCACGCCGAACATGTACAGCACGAAGACGAGGGCGACGGCGATGAGCGCGCCGCCGATTCCCCACGCCTTGAACTTGCCGATCATCTCGGCCTTGAGCTGCTGGATCTCGTCCATGACGAGCTCGCGGACGAGCGTCGGCACGTCGGCGATCAGCTCGAACAGCGACCTCTTCTTCTTCTTCGTCTCCTGGCCGATGGGAGCACTCATAACCTGTCCTCTCCGCGCACGAATGGTTAGTTGGACGCCGGCTGGGGCGAGACGCGGTCCGGCGACGCCCGGCGCGATCGCGCCGCGCGCTTCTTCGCCTGCGACCTGCGCATGGCCCGCTTGACGTTGTCGCTCACGAAGTCGACGACATCAGGCGCCTTGTCCCTGGCCAGATCGCCGGCCAGATGCATCTGGCGCTGCACGGGGCGGGAGTGCCAGAAGCTGTCGGCGGCCCTGGCGATCTGGTTGTACCGTTCACGGCCAGCCCTGCTGCCGAGCACGTATCCGACGGCCAGTCCCGCAACGAGCATCAGCTTTCCGCGCATGTTTACTCCACTTCGGTCATCGCCCGTTCTCGAGGCTGTCGAATATTCAGTGATCCCTCAACCCTAGCCCGGGTTCCCCTCGAGGTCGGAGAGAAGATCGGCTGCGGCCTGGCGGGCTTGGCCGACGACGGCCGCGAGTCCCGCACCGGAAACGCGTTCGCCCACCTGCACGACGCCCTCGGGAGCCGCCTCCGCGGCGCCCGGGCCGGTCCAGTCGACACGGTCGTAGGCCAGCACCGCGTCGGCGGCGATGTCGACGCCGAGGAGCCGCGCGGCATCCGCCCTCGCCTGCTCGCGCAGGTCGCGCCCCGCCGGCATTCCCTCGTAGGAGAGCCGGACCACGTGGGCGCCCGCCGCGCGGTCCTCGAGCCAGGCCCACTTGGCCGTGGCGTGAGTGAGGGCCTTCGCGCCGACTCCGGGGGCGCCGGCGGCGACGAGCACACCGGTGCCACGCGGGGCGGCGTCGAGGGCGGGGGCGCGAAGGACGAGGGTCGCGAGGGTAATGGGGGTGCCGGTCTGGGCTCCCAGCTCGGCCGCGACCACGACCCGGTCGGCGGGGAGGCGCCGGCCGTCAGCGAGACTGACGCCCCCGGCATCCACCTCCGCCACGGGGGCGGACAGCAGGATCTCGGTGCGCCCGTCGAGGTCGCGGACGAGGGCGTCGACGATCTGGAAGAGCCCGCCGGCGAGGCCCTGCACCGCGGAGCCGGCCGGCGCGGCCTCGCGCAGGGTCCGAACAGCCTTCGCGAGGGAGCCCTCGCTGAGCATCGCGGTGCGCAGGCGCGGGGCGACGACGTCGACATCGAGGTCGTTCGGGTGGGCCGAGTGGATGGCGCCGGCGACGGGGGTGACGAGCCGGTCGAGGACCGCGCGGCCCATCCGCTTGCGGACCACCGCGCCGAGGCTGCGCTCCCGGGAGCCGACGAAGCCCGACAGCAGGGCGTCGAGCTGAGCGCGGAGGGCGCCGCCGAGGCCCACGATGCGGATGACGTCGCTCGCGAGAGGCACGGATGGGATGCCGAGCAGGCCAGCCCTGGGGAGCGGCACGGCGGCGCCGGTGCGGGGCTGGAGCCACGCCCCGCCGGTGTTCGGAAGCACGAGCGCGGCGGCAAGGCCCAGTTCGGTCACGAGCTCGGCCACGGTGCCGCGCCGCGTCGCGAAGCTCTCGGCTCCGGCATCCGTCTCGACACCGCCGAGGGTGTGGGGCGCGACCTTGCCGCCGAGGCGGTCGCTCGCCTCGCCGACCGTGACGCGCGCACCTGCGGCGACGAGGTCGCGGGCGACGACGAGTCCGGCGATTCCGCCGCCGACGACGATGATGTGGGAGTCGGTCACGGCGGTCACTCTTTCATTATTCAGGAGTCTGGGGGGCTGGAGTAGGCACGGGTGGCGAGGCGACCGGAGGAGACCGGTGCCCTAACCGCGGAGATTCGGGCGACACACCGGATTCGGCGGCGCCCGGCAGCGGCGTGTCTCCGGATCTCCTGTGTTGCGTGGCGGCGGGCCCAGCCTTCCGCGCGCCGCCGGCGCCGCTGCCAGCCTCCCACTCCTGAATAATGAAAGCGAACACCGGGCTCGTGGGGCTAGTGGGGCTAGTGGGCCGAGTGCACGAGCTGCACGATGCGGGTGAGCACGTCGGGGTCGGTCTCCGGGGGAACCCCGTGGCCGAGGTTCACGACGTGGGCCGGCGCGGACTTGCCGCGCTCGATCACTTCCAGCACGTGGGCCTCGAGCACGGGCCAGGGGGCCGCGAGCAGCGCCGGGTTGATGTTGCCCTGCACCGGTACGGTGCCGCCGAGGCGACGGATGCCCTCGTCGAGCGGGATCCGGTCGTCGATGCCCACGACATCCGCACCGATGTCGCGCATCGCGCCGAGGAGCTCGCCGGTCCCGACGCCGAAGTGCACGATCGGCATGCCGAGGTCATGAACGTGGGCGATCGCCCGGCGCGAGTACGGCGCGACGTGCGCGGTGTAGTCGGCGAGCGAGAGCGACCCGGCCCACGAGTCGAACAGCTGCGCCGCGCTCGCGCCGGCGAGGATCTGCGCGCGCAGGAATGCGCCGGTCACGTCGGCAGCCCAAGTCATGAGCGCGGCCCAGGTGTCGGGGTCGGCGTGCATGAGCGTGCGCGCGCGCAGGTGGTCCTTCGACGGTCCACCCTCAACGAGGTAGGCAGCGAGGGTGAACGGCGCGCCGGCGAAGCCGACGAGCGGGGTCGAGCCGAGCTGCTCGACCGTGCGAGCGACTCCCGCGGTGACCGGGGAGAGCGAAGCGGGATCGAGCGGCGCGAGGGCAGCGACATCCGCCGCGGAGCGGATCGGGGCACCGAGCACCGGGCCGCGCCCCGGCACGATGTCGACGTCGACACCCGCGAGTTTGAGCGGCACGACGATGTCGCTGAAGAAGATGGCGGCGTCGACACCGTGCCGGCGCCAGGGTTGCAGGGTGATCTCGCTCGACAGCTCGGGGTCGAGGCACGCGTCGAGCATCGCGGTGCTGACGCGCAACGCCCGGTACTCGGGCAGCGACCGCCCGGCCTGGCGCATGAACCAGACAGGGGTCGTCTCGGGCCGATCCCCCCCGTAGGCGCGGATGACGGCGGATGCGGCGGTTCGACCGTCGACGAGGGGGTGGTCAGCTGGCAGGTTCACAGCGATCAGTCTGCCATCAGCCTCCGTTCCCTGCTCCCAGCGGCGAGCGTTACGATAGTCTTGTGCTTCTTTGTCTGACCGCCAACCACCGGAATGCGAGCTTCGACATCCTCGAGAAGCTCTCCGTTGGTGCACCGTCGGCCGCGGGCGACCTCGTCGCGGGAACCACGGTGGTGTCCGGCGCCGTCGTGCTCGCGACCTGCAACCGCTTCGAGGCCTATCTCGAGGTCGACGAGCCGGTGGCCTCCACCGATTCCTCCGCCGTCGACGCGACCGTCGACGCGATGAGCGCGGCGAGCGGCGTCGGCGCCGCCGAGTTGCGCGACTCGGTCACGGTCATCACCGGCGACGCGGTGGTCGAGCACCTCTTCTCCGTGTCGGCCGGGCTCGAGTCGGTCGTCATCGGCGAGGACGAGATCTCCGGCCAGGTTCGCCGGGCGCTCGAACAGGCCCGCGCGGCCGGAACGACGTCGTCAGGGCTCGAGCAGCTCTTCCAGCGCGCCTCCACCACCTCGCGCACCGTCAAGACCACCACCGCCGTGGGCACCGCCGGACGCTCGCTCGTCCGGCTCGCCCTCGAGCTCGCCTCGAGCCGGGTGACCGACTGGAGCCAGGCCCGCGTGCTCATGATCGGCACAGGCTCCTACGCCGGCGCCTCGCACGCCGCGCTGCGCGACCGCGGCGCCGACGACATCACCGTGTACTCGCCGTCCGGACGCGCGGCGAAGTTCGCTCTCTCCCGCGGTATCCGCCCGAGCACGGACCTCGTCGCCGCGATCGCCGCCGCCGACGTCATCGTAAGCTGCACGATCGTCGAGGGCCACATCCTCACCGCCGACCTGCTCGCCGGCTCGGAGCGCACGCTCGTGATCGACCTCGGGCTCCCCCGCAACGTCGACCCCGCCGTCGCCGGGCTCGCGGGGATCGAGCTCCTCGACCTCGAGACGATCAGCCTGCACTCCCCGCTCGAGGAGCTCAACGCGACAGCCGAGGCCCGCAGCGTCGTCGGGCAGGCCGCCGCCGCCTTCGCCGCCGCCGAGGCCGAGCAGTCCCTCGCCCCCGCCGTCGTCGCCCTGCGCCGACACATCTTCGACCTGCTCGACGCCGAGATCGACCGTGCACGCGGGCGCGGCGACTCGTCCCCGCAGACCGAGGCGGCGCTGCGCCACCTCGCGAGCGTGCTGCTGCACACGCCGTCGGTCAGGGCCCGCGAGCTCGCCCGCGCCGGCGAGGCCCAGGCCTTCGCCGACGGCCTCGGCGCCCTCTTCGGCATCGACGCGGGCACCACCGCGACTATCGCCGCCCTCGAGGCCGCCGCCGGGGAGCGTCAGAGACTCGCATGATCCCCGCCCAGTTCGGTCCCCCGGTCCGAGCTGGCGGCCTTGTGCTGCGGATGATGTCGGCGGACGATATCGACGACGTACATGCCTACCAGGGTCGCGATGATGTGTGCCGCTACCTCCACTTCGAGGCGAGGACGCGGGAGCAGGTCGCCGAGCAGGTCGCCCGCCACGCAGCCTCGACCGTGCTCGCCGCCGACGGCGACTCTTGGCAGATCGCTGTCGGCCTGCCGGCGAGCGGCCACGAGGCTGAACGGGTCATCGGCGACAGCTACTTCACGCTCACGAGCGGCGAGAACCTGGCAGGGGAGATCGGCTGGACCTTCCACCCCCGACTTCCGGGACCGGGGCTACGCGACCGAGGCGGCATCCGCGGTGCGGCGTCGCGCCTTCGCCGAGCTCGGCCTGCTCCGCGTGGTCGCCGAACTCGACCCGCGCAACGACGCCTCGATCGCTCTCTGCCGCCGACTGGGCATGCGCGAGGAGGCTTGCTTCGTGAAGGACCTGATGTTCAGGGGCGACTGGGCCGACACCGATATTTATGCGATTCTCGACGTCGAGTGGACGACGCGATCCGCGATAACCGGCTGAGGGGGGCGCGATGACGCCGGAGGACCTGGCCCGGTTCCGCGGGATGCTGCAGCTGCAGCGCACCGGAACCCTGGCTGCGATCGCCGAGCTCGGCTCCTCACTCGTCGAGTTGCGCGCGGCCCGCAGCGATGGCACGGCCGACGACGAGCACGATCCCGACGGCTCGACTCTCTCTGGCGAGTGGTCGAGGGTGTCGGGTCTCGACGCCGACTTCACAGGAACCCTCGCCTCGATCGACCGTGCTCTCGGGCGCATCGACGGCGGGGGCTTCGGCCGCTGCCGGGTCTGCGCCAGCCCGATTGGCGCCGCGCGACTCGAGGCGCGGCCTGCTGCCGAGCTTTGCATCGGGTGCGCGCGAGCGGCGGAGGAGCGGCGCTGACGGCATCCGTCCCGCGGGCTCAGGCCACGTACTCGAGCAGGTCGAGGCCGAACACGCGCATCGCGTCGTGCACCGCGAGCCTGGTCGCGAGCGAGGTGTCGGCGAACTGCACCGTGAGCGCGTACGCGATGCCCGCGCGGGGACCGTTGAGCAGGCCGACCTCGCTGCGCGCGCCCTGGTCGGTCCCGGTCTTGTTGATGAGCCGGATGCCGTGGTCGGCAGCCCTGTGTTCGAGCGGGTCGAGGCCGAAGCCAGCAGCGACCATCGACAGGTCGGTGTTGTTGCTCAGCCAGTCGAGCACCCGCTGACTCGTGACGTGGTCGACGATCTGCCCGCGGCAGAGCGCGGTGACGAGCCAGGTGAGTTCGGACGTGGAGCCGACCGACAGGTGCGGGGCGTCGTCCGGGCCCCTCGTCTCGCGCACAAAGTCGAGCAGGGCGGTCTTGCTGAGCCCGAGCGACTCGGCGCGCGCCCGCACCGAGTCGAGCCCGACCTGGCGCAGGAGCGCGTTCGTGGCGAGGTTGTCGCTCACCGCCCCGACGAGCGCCGCCAGATCGATGACCGGGAGCACCGGGGCCTGCATGTGCTGCCAGAGGCCGGAGCCGGAGATCCGGTCGGACGGCGACTTGTCGACGATGCCGAATCCCGCGGCATCCTTCGCGGTCATCCTGGCCGACACCTCGACGAGGAGCAGGATCTTGCCGACACTCGCCGTCGGTAGCACGATGCGGTCGTCGACGGAGAGCAGCGACTGGCCGTTCTGCAGGTCGACGACGTTGGCCGAGACCTGGGCGCCCGCATAGGCGAGCTCGCCGAGCGCCTCGAATCCAGCAGAGAAGTTGCCGGCCCCTTCGTCTCCGCGGTGGCGACCGACCCTGGGCGTGCGGATGCGTTCGCGGCGGTCCTTTGTCGGCATCACCAAATCGTCACGCGCTGGTCCGGGGCAAGCCAGAGCTCGTCGGATTCGCAGGCGCCGAAGGTCTCGTAGAACTCGTCGATGTTGCGCACGATCTGGTTGCAGCGGAACTCGTTCGGGGAGTGCGGGTCGATCGTGAGCAGGCGCACGACCTCCTCGTCACGGGCCTTCATCTGCCAGGCCTGGGCCCACGAGATGAAGAAGCGCTGGGCGCCGGATATCCCGTCGATCACGGGCGGAGTCTCGCCGCCGAGCGAGAGCAGGTACGCCTTCCAAGCGATGCCGAGGCCGCCGAGGTCGCCGATGTTCTCGCCGATCGTCAGGGCGCCGTTGACGTGGTTGTCGGGCACCTGCGCCGGGGCGAGGGCGTTGTACTGGCCGATGAGCGAGGCAGTGAGCTTCTCGAAGGCGGCGCGGTCGGCCTCGGTCCACCAGTCGATCAGCAGCCCGTCGCCGTCGTACTTCGAGCCCTGGTCGTCGAAGCCGTGCCCGATCTCGTGCCCGATGACCGCGCCGATCGCGCCGTAGTTGGCCGCGGCGTCACGGGTCTCATCGAAGAAGGGGTACTGCAGGATCGCGGCGGGGAAAACGATCTCGTTGAAGCCGGGGTTGTAGTACGCGTTGATCGTCTGCGGGGTCATGAACCACTCGTCGCGGTCGAGGGGCTTGCCGATCTTGCCGAGCTCCCGCTGGAACTCGAACTCGTTCGTCGCGCGCACGTTGCCGAGCAGGTCGCTCGCGTCGATCGCGAGCGCGGAGTAGTCGCGCCACTTCGACGGGAAGCCGATCTTGGGGGTGAACTTCTCGAGCTTCTCGAGGGCGCGGCCCCGAGTGTCCTCCGTCATCCAGGCGAGCGAGGTGATGCTCTGGCGGTAGGCCTCGATGAGGTGCTGGACGAGCACGTCCATGCTCGCCTTCGCGGTCGCGGGGAAGTGCCTGGCGACGTAGGTGCGTCCGACGGCCTCGCCGAGTGAGCCCTCGACGAGTGAGACTCCGCGCTTCCAGCGCGCCCGCAGCTCGGGGGTTCCGGTGAGGGTGCGGCCGTAGAAGTCGAAATTGGCCGCGACGAAGGGGTCGGAGAGGTAGGCGGCGTTGGAGCGGATGACCTGCCAGGCAAGCCAGTCGGTCCACGCCTCGAGCCGGTCGGGAGTCAGCAGGGCCGCGACGCCCTCGACGAAGCTCGGCTCGCGCACGACGACCTCGGCGAGCGCGCCGGCGGGGGCGTCGACACCGTCGAGCCAGGTGTTGAGGTCGACGCCCGCGGCGAGCGCCGTGGCCGCGCTCCACTGCATCGGGTTGTAGGTTGCCTCGCTGTCGCGCGTGCGCACATTGTCCCAGTGGGCGGCAGCGATCGCGGTCTCGAGGTCCACGACGCGGACGGCGCGCTCGGCGGCATCCGTCCCCGTCCGCTCGTCGGCCGGCGCCGCGAGTGTGAACATCGTCTCGATGAACTCGCGATACTTGGCGCGCACGGCCGCGAACGACTCCTCGCGGTAGTACGACTCGTCGGGCAGGCCGAGCCCGCCCTGCTCGACGAACACGAGGTAGCGGTCGGGGCGGCCGGGGTCGTTGTCGACGAACAACTGGAGGAAGCCCGACGTGCCCTTGCGCTCGAGGCGCCCGAGGGTGCCGAGCAGGGAATCGATGTCGGTTACTGCCGCGACCTCGGCGAGCAGCGGCCGGAGTGGCTCCGCGCCGAGCGCGTTGACTGTCTCCTCGTCCATGAAGCTCGCGTAGAGATCGCCGAACTTGCGCTCCTCGGATCCGGACTCGGCCGACTGCGCCTCGACGATGATGTCCTGCACCGCCTTCTCGGCCGCCTCGGCGAGCACGTAGAACGAGCCGTAGCGCGCCTTGTCTGAGGGAATCTCGGTGCGGGCGATCCAGTTGCCGTTCACGTGGCGGAACAGGTCGTCCTGGGGACGCACCAGCGGGTCGAGCTCTGTGGTGTCGATTCCGGACGAGAGGGGGTTTTCGGCGCTCATGGAGGTCAAGCTTAAGCCTTGCTGCTGGCACCCTCGCTCGGCACCGGCAGCGGCACCGGCGCGGGCGCCAGCGCGAGCGCGATCGCCGGGGTGTAGTCGTGGGTATCCCGTGCCGACCTGCGCGGAAACAGCGGACGGCAGGTCGTGCAGACCTCGCCGGATACCGGCGCGTCGGCATCCGCGGGGGCGGTCGCCCGGCGTTCGCTCGCGAGGCGTTCCCTCACGAGGCGCTCGCGGAGCGCCCAGAGCAGCAGGGCGATCGCGGCGAAGGCGACGATAGCGCGGACGGCTCCATCGAGAATCGGCTCGGCAGAGCGGAGGTCGGTCGAGAAGTGCAGCGCCAGGAGCCCGACCGCGGGCCAGCGGAGGTCGCAGAGGAGCGCGTCGGCGCCGATCGGGGCACGGAGGTAGCTCGCGACGATGAGCCCGATGAGCGCGGACCCTGCTGCGACCGCGGCGAGCGACCACAGGGTTCCGGCATCCGCTCCGCTGGCAACGGGGAGGGCGGATGCTATGACAAGCAGCCCGGCAGACAGCGCGGCGGCGGCCAGCGCGGCAGCCCAGCGGACGGTGGGCCAGCGGCGCAGCTCGGCGATCAGGCGTAGCAACGGCTGCACGGGACTCCTTGCGCTCAGGCCCCCTAGAAACGGGGTCTCTTTATACCCTACGGGGTATTACTGCGCGGCGGCAAGACGCGATCGGTGTGGGGCTTTGAGACCGGTGCCCTGGCCCCGCCCCCGGACCCGCCCCCGGACCCGCCCCCGAGTGCCATCGCCGCCGAGTGCCATCGCCGCAAGGCGGCTCTGCCGCTGCCCCGCCCCGGGGAGGAGGACGCGGCGGGTACCGCCGTGAGGCTCGCGCACCGTCCGATAACCATCGTGGCGATCAGTGCGCCCGATGCCCGGCGGGACGGGTCGCGCGAGCTCGAGCGGCGGTAGTCGAGTGACTAGCGGCAGCTCGAGGCATCCGCGCCCGTGCCTGCACTCTCCCGAGAGACGCGGCCTACCGAGCGCCGAATGTGCCCGTTGGCGCCCGCTGTGCTCGCTCCTGCAGGCACTCTCGGCGTGAACAGGCACGCTCGGCGGCTGCGCCTCCCGCACGCGAGTGGATGCCGCGCCGCCGGTAGCGTGGAGGAGTGCGCGCCCCGCCCCCCCACCCCCTCGACCGGGAGATCTTCCGGCTCGCGGTCCCTGCGCTCGGCGCGCTCGTCGCGGAACCGCTCTTCCTGCTCACCGACACCGCGCTCGTCGGCCACCTCGGCGAGGTGCCGCTCGGCGGGCTGAGCATCGCGAGCGCGATCCTGCAGACCGCGGTCGGGCTGCTCGTGTTCCTCGCCTACGCGACGACTCCGACCGTCGCCAGGCGGCTCGGCGCCGGAGACCGTCCCGGCGCGATCCGGGCGGGCATCGACGGGCTCTGGCTCGCCGTCGCGGTCGGCGCGCTGCTCCTCGCCGGCGGACTGCTCGGCGGCGAGGCGCTCGTGCTGCTGTTCGGGGCGCCGGATGCCGTGTCGGACGCGGCCACGACCTACCTGCTCATCTCGCTCTGGGGCCTCCCCGCGATGCTGCTTGTGCTCGCCGCGACGGGCCTGCTGCGCGGCCTGCAGGACACCAGAACTCCCCTCGTCATCGCCGGCCTCGGCTTTCTCGGCAACGCCGTGATCAACGTCGTGTTCATCTACGGCTTCGGGTGGGGGATCGCGGGCTCCGCGATCGGAACCGTCATTGCCCAATGGGGCATGGCCGCCGTCTACCTCGTCATCGCGATGCGCGCGGCGCGCCAGACGGGTTCGACGCTGCGGCCGGGGCTGTCCGGGGTGTCGGGAGCGGCCGCATCCGGGGGCTGGCTGCTGCTGCGCACGCTGTCGCTGCGGATCGCGCTGCTCGCGACGATCGTCGTGGCGATCAGGCAGGGGGTCACCGAGCTCGCCACGATGCAGATCGCCCTCACGATCTTCTCGACGATCGCGTTCGCGCTCGACTCCCTCGCGATCGCGGGGCAGGCGATGATCGGGCACGGGCTCGGGGCATCCGACCGGTCCCGGGTCGCGGCGATCACCCGGCGGCTGATCACGCTTGGGCTGCTCGCGGGGCTCGGGCTGGGGTTCCTCGTCGCGCTCCTCGCGCCCCTGCTCGGCCCGGTCTTCACGGGCGACCCCGCGATCCACGCGGGGCTCGCGAGCGTCGCCCTCGTGATGGCGCTGGGCGTACCGCTGGCAGGCTACGTTTTCGTGCTCGACGGTGTGCTGATCGGCGCCGGCGACGCCCGCTACCTCGCGGTGACCGGCATCGCCAACCTGGCCATCTACGCGCCGCTACTGTGGCTCGCGGCCGGAACGGGAAGCGTCGTCTGGCTGTGGGCGTCGTTCGGCCTCGGCTACATCGGGGCGAGGGCGCTCACCCTCGGCCTGCGCGCCCGCGGCGAGCGCTGGATCGTCACGGGCGCCCGCTGAGCGCCCGACATTTCGGCGTAGTGCCCGTGTTCGCCGCTCCCTGCCCACCACATCCGCGAGCCGCCCACTTGCGTCGCCTCCAGACACCCCGAGGCGACACAACCGGGCAAGTCGCGGGCACCTCGACCCACAACTCCGGCGAGTTGCCCACTTACGTCGCCTGCAGACACCCCGAAGCGACACAACCGGGCAACTCGTGGGGCGTGTGT
>JAJAZI010000063.1 GCA_026785785.1 Microbacteriaceae bacterium | reverse complement strand
CCGTCGGGGTCGATCAGCACCCGGTCGATGTCGGCGAGGGCGTCGTAGCCGGTCGTGCCGGCAGTGGCCCACGACGACGGCAGCCGTTCGTCGCCCTCGAGGATCTTCTCGACGAGCACGTAGGTGCCGCTGGTGGCGCTGGCGAGGTCGTCGAGGTAGCCGGCCGGGTCGGCGAGTCCGTCGGGGTGGTCGACCCGCAGCCCGTCGGCGAGGCCCTCGCTTATCCAGCGCACGATCTCCACGTGCGACTCAGCGAAGACCCAGCGGGTCTCCACCCGGATGCCGGCGAGGGTGTTCACGGCGAAGAAGCGGCGGTAGTTGAGCTCGGCATCGGCCCGCCGCCAGTTCATGAGCTCGTAGTTCTGCCGCGCGTGCACCTCCACCGGAGTCGCGCCGTCGTCGGCGGTGCCAGGCGCAATGGGGAACCGGTTGTCGTAGTAGCGCAGCTCGCCGTTCTGGATGATGAGCTTGCCGAGCTCTCCGTGCTCGCCCGCGTCGTCGGCGGCGTCGCCGAGCACCGGCAGGCGTACCTTGCCTCCGCCGAATTCCCAGTCGACGTCGAACGCCGGGGCGAAGCGTGAGTCCTGCCCGTGGGTGAGCAGGTCCCACCACCACACGCTCTGCGCCGGCGTCTGAACGCCGACGTGGTTCGGCACGATGTCGATGAGGATCCCGAGTCCCAGTGCGCGCGCGGCCGCCGACGCGGCATCCAGCCCCGCCGCCCCGCCGCGCGCGGGGTCGATGAGCGAGTGGTCAGTCACGTCGTAGCCGTGGTCAGACCCCTCCTCCGCCTTCAGCAACGGCGAGAAGTACAGCCAGTCGGCGCCGAGATCGTGCACGTAGCGCGCGATCCCGGCCGCCTTGTGGAGGTCGAACGACTGCCGGATCTGCAGCCGGTAGGTCGAAATCGGGAGGCGCATCAGGTGGCCTTTGGCAGGGTGATCGCTTCGGTGTGCATTTGGTAGAGCAGGGAGGCCGCGACGGAGTGGTCGGGCTCGACCTCCGGCGTGGTGAATGCGCGCAGAACGACGAGGGCCTTCGCGGCGACAGGGATCACCCCGCCGGCCTTGACGGGTGGGCTGTCCGCGCCCGCGCCAGCGGTGTCGACGACGGTCTCCCACTCGGCCGAGTACTCGTCGGACGGCAGGGTGAACTCGACGACGTCGTCATGGGCGTTGAAGTAGAGCACGAAGTTGCGGTCGTGGATCCGCTCACCGCGTGCGTCGCGGCCGCGGATGCCGTTGCCGTTGAGGAACACGCCAATGGCGCGCCCGAACCCGGCGTCCCAGTCCTCGGGGTTCATCGCGGTGCCGTCCGTGGTGAGCCAGACGATGTCGGGCAGCGGTTCGCCCTCGCCTCGGCGCACGGGGCGCCCGTCGAAGAAGCGTGCGCGGCGGAACGTCGGATGCTCCTTGCGGAGCCGCGTGATTGCCGCGACGAACTCGACGAGCGGAGTGTCAGCCCGGTCCCAGTGCACCCAGGAGATCTCGGAGTCCTGCGCGTAGGTGTTGTTGTTGCCCTGCTGGGTGCGGCCGAGCTCGTCGCCGTGCAGCACCATCGGCACACCCTGCGACAGCAGGAGGGTGGCGAGGAAGTTGCGCTGCTGGCGGGCGCGCAGGGTCAGCACCTTCTCGTCGTCCGTCGGACCCTCGGCACCCGAGTTCCAGGAGCGGTTGTGCGATTCGCCGTCGTGGTTGCCCTCGCCGTTGGCCTCGTTGTGCTTGTCGTTGTACGAGACGAGGTCGGCGATCGTGAAGCCGTCATGGGCGGTCACGAAGTTGATCGACGCGACCGGGCGGCGGCCGTCCTGCTCGTACAGGTCGGCGGAGCCCGTGAAGCGGGAGGCGAACTCGCCCAGCGTCGACGGCTCGCCGCGCCAGAAGTCGCGCACGGTGTCACGGTACTTGCCGTTCCACTCGGTCCACTGCGGCGGGAAGTTGCCGACCTGGTAGCCGCCCGGCCCGACATCCCACGGCTCGGCGATGAGCTTCACCTGCGAGACGATCGGGTCCTGCTGCACGAGCTCGAAGAAGGTCGAGAGCTTGTCGACGTCGTAGAACTCGCGGGCGAGTGCGGAGGCGAGGTCGAAGCGGAAGCCGTCGACATGCATCTCGGTGACCCAGTAGCGCAGGCTGTCCATGATGAGCTGCAGCGAGTGCGGGTGGCGCACGTTGAGCGAGTTGCCCGTGCCCGTGTAGTCCATGTAGTGCTGCTTGTCATCTTTCATGAGGCGGTAGTAAGCCTCGTTGTCGATGCCCTTGAAGCTCAGCGTCGGGCCGAGGTGGTTGCCCTCCGCGGTGTGGTTGTAGACCACGTCGAGGATCACTTCGATGCCGGCGTCGTGGAAGGCGCGCACCATTCCCTTGAACTCCTGCACCTGCTGGCCGAGCTGGCCCGCGGCGGAGTAGCTGTTGTGCGGCGCGAAGAAGCCGATGGTGTTGTAGCCCCAATAGTTGCGCAGGCCCTTCTCGAGCAGGGTGTTGTCCTGCACGAACTGGTGCACGGGCATGAGCTCGATCGCGGTGGCGCCGATGTGCTGCAGGTGCTCGATCACGGCGGGGTGCGCGAGGCCGGCGTAGGTTCCGCGCTGCTCCTCCGGCACCTCGGGGTGCAGCTGGGTCATGCCCTTGACGTGCGCCTCGTAGATGACCGTCTCGGCGTAGGGCACGCGCGGGGGCCGGTCGCCGGCCCAATCGAAGAACGGGTTCATGACGACGCCGAGCATCATATGCGCGGCGGAGTCCTTGTTGTTGACCGAGAGGGGGTCGCCGAAGTTGTAGGAGAACAGCGACGGATCCCAGTCGAATTCCCCGGCGGTCGCCTTGGCGTAGGGGTCGAGCAGCAGCTTGTTCGCGTTGGTGCGCTTGCCGTTCTGGGGGTCGTAGGGGCCATGCACGCGGTAGCCGTAGCGCTGGCCCGGCTGCACCTGCGGCAGATAGCAGTGCCACACGTACGCGTCGACCTCGTGGACTTGAATTTTTGTTTCGGTGCCGTCCTCGTCGAAGAGACAGAGTTCAACCTTCTCGGCGGCTTCGCTGAAGATGGCGAAGTTGGTGCCGCTTCCATCGAAGGTCGCGCCGAGCGGGTAGGCCGATCCGGGCCATGTTTCCAATGCAGCTCCTAGTGAGAAGGGGGACTCAACCGTATCCCGAAACGTCCGGCCCGTTATTGCAGGGCCGATCTGCGCCGTCCTCCGCACGCTAATCTGAGCGGATGCTTGTTCTCGCGCCCATCACCCGCGACAACCT
>JAJAZI010000062.1 GCA_026785785.1 Microbacteriaceae bacterium | reverse complement strand
GACCCGCAGGCGTCCCTCGGAGTCCTTCGTCGCGTTGGGGTACTTCTCGCTCTTGTCGAAGTCCTTGACCGTAATGAGCCCGCGCAGGCGACCGTCGGGGTCGACGAGCGGGAGCTTCTCGATCTTGTGCTGTGCGAAGATCGCGAGCGCCTCGTCGGGGTCGATGCCGACCGGGGCGGTGATCAGGTTCCTTGTGGTCATGACGTCCCGCACGAGCGTCGTGTCCTTCTCGAACGGCGAGACGAAGCGCATGTCGCGGTTGGTGATGATGCCGACGAGCCGGCCGTCGCCCTCGACGACGGGCAGTCCCGAGACGCGGAACTCGCCGCACAGGGCATCCACCTCGGCCACGGTCGCCTCCGGCGTGGTCGTGACGGGATTGGTGATCATGCCCGACTCGCTGCGCTTGACCTTGTCGACGTGCGTCGCTTGGTCCTCGATCGAGAGGTTGCGGTGCAGGATGCCGATACCGCCGTTTCTGGCCATCGCGATGGCCATGCGCGACTCGGTCACCGTGTCCATGGCGGACGACAGAAGAGGAGAGGAGAGCGTGATGCGCCGGGTGAGCCTGGATGAGGTGTCCGCGTCGCTCGGGATCACGTCGGTGTGGCCCGGAAGCAGCATCACGTCGTCGTAGGTGAGGCCGATGAAGCCGAAGGGATCGGGCTGGTCCATGAGTCTCCCGGGGATAGCGAGCGGTGGGTGGATGCTCCGGTATGCAGCGTCGAATCCGGTACCTGATCTTAACGGTTTAGCGATCTGCCTATTCCCCCTCCATAATGAGCGCACACGTTTATGTCCCTTCCGGAAACATGAGGGACACATACACTCGATAACGTCAACGACGACGGCTGGCTGCAATCCGGGAAACCCCCTTGATCCAGGTCGCCTGCTCCTGGAGGTTTTGTGCCACTCACCATTCGACGAGCATCGTCTCTGATGAGAATCATCGGGTTTGTGCTCGGAACGACGATCGCAGCGCTGATCCTGGCTCTCTCGGTCGGCCTCGCGCCGGCGAGCGCCGAGTCGACTCCGAGCCCAAGCCCCTCGCCGAGCGGCGACTTCACCAGCACCTTCACCATCGGCGGGCTCATCCGCGACGGCGACACCCCTCTCGAGGGCGTTGAGGTGCGGGTCGAGGGCGAAGGCTTCGACGAGATCGGCGTGACCGGTCCCGACGGACGTTGGGTCGTCCCCGTTCCCGTGCAGGGCGTATACACCGCGACCCTGCTGCCCGACACCCTCCCGGAGGGCGTCGCCCCCCGCGATCCGGACAACATCACGCGCGACGTGAATCTCTCGACGACCAACACCGTCAACGTGCTGTTCCCGACCGGCGAGGGCACGGTCGCCCAGAACAACATCGCTCAGACGATCCTCACGAGGTTCATCTATGGACTCAACTTCGGTCTGCTGCTCGCCCTCGGCGCGATCGGCATCTCGCTGATCTACGGCACGACGAAGCTCAACAACTTCGCCCACGGCGAGATGGTCACCTTCGGGGCCGTCATCTTCTTCCTGTTCGGCACCTCGCTGGGCATCCCGCTCATCCCGGCGATCGCGATCACCCTCGTGCTGAGCGCGTTCACCGGCTACGCGCAGGATGCCTGGCTGCACCGGCCCCTGCGGAAACGCGGGGTGGGCCTCGTCCAGGCGATGATCGTGACCATCGGCCTGTCGATCTTAGTCCGCTACGTCTTCCTGTTCTTCCTCGGCGGAAACATCGAGACCCTCGACACCGGGCTCACCCAGAACGTGAACATCGGCCCGGCAACAATCACCCTCGCCTCGCTCGTCAGCATGGGGATCAGCATCGTGATGCTCGGGCTCGTCGGCCTCTTCCTGACCCGAACCCGCGTCGGCAAGGCGACGCGCGCCGTGAGCGACAACGCCTCCCTCGCCGCGGCATCCGGGATCAACGTCGACCGCATCATCCGCATCGTCTGGATCCTCGCGGCGACCCTCACGGGGCTCAGCGGAATCCTGTACGGCATCTTCCGCCAGGTGAACTGGAACATGGGGTTCCAGATCCTGCTGCTGCTGTTCGCCGCGGTCACCCTCGGCGGCCTCGGCAGCGCGTTCGGCGCCCTCGTCGGGTCGCTCATCATCGGGATCGTCACCGAGGTGTCCACCGTCTGGATCCCGAACGACCTGCGCTACGCCGTCGCGCTACTAATTTTGATTCTTGTGCTCCTCGTGAGACCCCAGGGCGTACTGGGTCGCAAAGAGCGAGTGGGCTAGGAGGCCATCATGGACTGGGGACAGATTCTCGATACGGCCGCCGGTGAGCTACTCAGCCCGGTCACGGCTGCCTATGCACTCGCCGCAATCGGCATCGGCGTGCACTTCGGCTACGCCGGACTTCTCAACTTCGGCCAGGCCGGATTCATGGCGATCGGCGCCTACGGGTTCGTCGTGCCGACGCTCCTGTTCGACTTTCCCGTCTGGGCGGCGTTCCTCACCTCGATCGCGGCGAGCGTGCTCTTCGCGTTCCTGCTCGGCATTCCGACCCTGAGGCTGCGCGCGGACTACCTCGCGATCGTGACGATCGCGAGTGCGGAGATCGTGCGCTACGTCGTCTCGACGACCGGGCTCACCGACGTGACAGGCGGCGCGGCGGGGCTCTCGGGCTTCAACGGCAGCTTTACGGCGCTCAACCCGTTTGCCGACGGCATCTACGGCTTCGGCCCGTGGACGTTCACAGCGAACCAGCTCTGGATCCGCGTCGTCGGCTGGAGTCTCGTGGCCATCGCGTCGGTCCTCGTTTACCTGCTCATGCGCAGTCCGTGGGGTCGCGTCGTCAAGGGCATCCGGGAAGACGAGGATGCCGTGCGCAGCCTCGGCAAGAACGTGTACGCCTACAAGATGCAGGCCCTCGTGCTGGGAGGCGTCTTCGGTTCGCTCGCCGGCGTGATCTACGTGCTCCCCCGCGCGGTGCAGCCCGCCAACTACGGCACCACGCTCACGTTCTTCATCTGGACGATGCTGCTGCTCGGCGGGGCCGCCACCATCTGGGGCCCGATCGTCGGCGCGATGATCTTCGCCACACTACTCACGCTGAGCGATGGCATCCTGCGCGGGCTCATCAGCGCCGACATCATCACCTTCATCAGTGGCACTCAGGCCGGCCAGATACGTTTCATGATCATCGGGGCCGTCCTCATGCTGCTTGTGATCTTCAGACCCCAGGGAATATTCGGGAACAAGAAGGAGCTGTCGTTCAATGTCTGACACGATCGTGACTCATCCGCTCGTCGACGGGGCGGTCGGGCCCGGCTGCAAGAAGGTCGACCCGATTGTCGTCGCCGACGGCGTCACCCGCACCTTCGGCGGTCTCACCGCCGTGGATGTCGCACACGTTGAGATCCCGCGCCACGCGATCACGGCGCTCATCGGCCCCAACGGAGCCGGCAAGACCACGTTCTTCAACCTGCTCACGGGCTTCGACAAGCCCAACACGGGCGAGTGGAGCTTCGAGGGCCACAGCCTCGCCCGGGTGCCCGCGTTCCGCGTCTCCCGCAAGGGAATGGTGCGCACGTTCCAGCTCACCAAGTCGCTCGGCCGGCTGAGCGTGCTGCAGAACATGCTGCTGGGCGCCACCAAGCAGCCGGGTGAGAACCTCTTCACCGCGCTCATCAAGCCGCTCTGGAGCAAGCGTGAGCAGGCGATCACCGCCAAGGCCGAGGAACTCCTCGCCCGCTTCAAGCTGCTCGAGAAGAGCGAGGACTACGCGGCGTCGCTCTCCGGCGGGCAGCGCAAGCTGCTGGAAATGGCGCGGGCACTGATGAGCGACCCGGTGCTGATCATGCTCGACGAGCCGATGGCCGGGGTGAACCCCGCGCTCACCCAGTCGCTCCTCGGCCACATCAAGCAGCTCAAGTCCGAGGGCATGTCGGTGCTGTTCGTCGAGCACGACATGCACATGGTGCGACACATCTCCGATTGGGTCATCGTGATGGCCGAGGGCAAGGTCGTCGCGGAGGGCCCCCCGGACCAGGTCATGAACGACCCGGCCGTCATCGACGCCTACCTCGGCGCGCACCACGACACCGACCTCGGCGACATGACCGGGGCTAACCCCGTGATCGAGGCGAAGGAAGTCGCCGCCCAGCACGCGGCCAAGAAAGAGGGCGCGATCTGATGTCAGAGACAATCAGCACCACCACGGGAACGACCCCCACCATGACGGGCGAGCCAGTGCTGTACAGCACTGACCTCGTCGCGGGGTACATCCCCGGCGTCAACATCCTCAACGGGTGCAACATCACGGCCTACCCTGGCGAGCTCATCGGCATCATCGGACCCAACGGAGCCGGCAAGTCGACGTTCCTCAAGGCCGTGTTCGGCCAGGTGAACATCCGCAGCGGCACGATCCACCTCAAGGGCGACGACATCACCGGCCTCAAGGCCGACAAGCTCGTCACCAAGGGCGTCGGGATGGTCCCGCAGAACAATAACGTCTTCCCGACGCTGTCGATCGAGGAGAACCTCGAGATGGGCCTGTTCCAGCGCCCCAAGGTCTGGGCGGAGCGCTTCGAGTTCGTCACGATGCTGTTCCCCGAACTCGCGAGCCGCCGCAAGCAGCGCGCGGGGTCGCTCTCGGGCGGCGAGCGCCAGATGGTCGCGATGGCCAGGGCGCTGATGATGGACCCGTCGGTGCTGCTACTCGACGAGCCGTCCGCCGGACTCTCCCCAGTGCGGCAGGACGAGACGTTCCTGCGGGTGCACCAGATCAACCGTGCCGGGGTCTCGGTCATCATGGTCGAGCAGAACGCACGCCGCTGCCTGCAGATCTGCGACCGGGCCTACGTGCTCGACCAAGGCAGGGATGCGTACACGGGTACCGGGCGGGAGCTGCTCAAGGATCCGAAGGTGACCGAACTGTACCTCGGCACCCTCGCGGCCGACGTGGACGCCGACAAGAAAGCCCGCGGGGTCTGAATCGCTTCTGACGCCCGAAGGCCCCGCGACCGAGCAACCTCGGCCGCGGGGCCTTTTCCGTGGGCGGAGTCGAGCGCTGAGCTGTGCCCTCCGCTGGGTGAGCAGGTCGCGCGGCGCTGCCGATTGAGCAGGTCGCGCGGCGCTGCCGAACCTGATCTATACGGACCGCGGACCACGGCCTCACCGGCACCAACCGAGCACGACCCGGACTATCAGAAGCGATGGCTGCCTGCCGCAACGGCGACACCCTCGTCGTCGCCAAACTCGACCGACTGCCCGATCCCTGCGGGACGCGAAAGACATCGTCGACGAACTGACCGTCAAGGGCGTCAAGCTCAGCATCGGCGGGTCCGTGCCGACCCGGTCGGTCGCTTGCTGTTCAACGAAAGCGAAGGGTCACCTGCGCGGCAAGCAACCCAAACTGTCAGTGGGCTATCAATGCCACTTGATGGAAGTCCACCGCGCGGGCACGCACTCCACCGCCGATCTCGCCGAACTGTTCAATGTCGCACGCTCCACCGCCTACCGGACCGTTCAACGACACTCCATCGATCGCTGAATGACGAAGCTTCGCGATCCCGTTGCGGGCCCGACCAGCTCGCAGAGGGGCGTGGGGACGAAAGACATTCAAAATGTACGCCAAAGGCTTGTTTCGCACAGAATTGTAATTCGACGTACACATGTCCGCTGCCGACCCTCTCAGCATTTCAGACGCCCGCGATCAGCTCGCCTCCATCATCAACCGTGTTCAAACCAGCCACGAGCCCATCTTCTTGTCGCGCCGAGGCCGGCGAGTTGCTGCTGGCATCGATGCGGATGACCTTGAGTGCCTGATCGAGTTGGCTGAAGACATGACGGATATTCGTGCGGCCGAGGAATCACGTGACGAGATGCGTCGCACGAAGGTGGAACCGACGCCGTGGGACCAAGTCAAGGCGGATCTTGGCCTCGTAGGACCTACTTGGTGAAGATTGCACCAGCCGCGGAACGACAGCTTCACAAGTTCGACCCCCAAGTTCGACGCAGGGTCCACGCCGCAATCGGACTCTTGGCGTCCAATCCACGACCGCCCAAAGCGATTCAATTGGTCGGAGGGGCCGGCGAATGGCGAGTGCGAACAGGCGACTACCGCATCATCTATGAAATTCAGAACGACCACCTGAGAGTCCTCGTTTTCAGAGTCGGCCACCGTCGCGACAGATACGAAGCCCGATAGCGGAATGTCCAACGCCGCACCTTTATCCAAGAACGAGCGACATCAAGCGAGCACACAGTGCCGCGCCAGAGACCCGCACTCCACGGCAGAAGATCGCGACCCTTCTCGAGTCGACCTATTCATTGTTGGCGCACCAGTAGCGACCCAGCGGCGGGTGCCACCAGCACGGCGGTGGCCCGTCCCCCGTTCGTCGACAGCGATGAATCAGAGTATGCAGTGAACAGTCCGGCCACCGTCTGATCATTCTCCGCTAAGAAATATTTACCTGCCCGAGTCGGCAGAGCTGCATAAGCTGGCAAGAGTCCCAAGGATGGGAAGCATCAGCAGCAGGGTGAATGGAGCCGCGATCATGAAGAGTTTCTCAGTCGGAGACCACGTCACATGGAACTCCGAAGCCGGGCACGTCCGGGGCATAATCACCAAGAAGCACACGAAAGATCTGGAGTTTAAAGGCCGCACACGTCATTGCAGTGAAGATGACCCACAATACGAAGTCAAGAGTGATAAAACCGATCATTCGGCTATGCACAAAGGGAGCGCGCTGACCAAACTGTAGACAGG
>JAJAZI010000061.1 GCA_026785785.1 Microbacteriaceae bacterium | reverse complement strand
GTCTCCCGGCCGCACTCGCGCAGCATCCCGCAGGCCCTGAAGAGCTGTGGTGCCGGCGACGGGCACCGTTGCTGCGGACTCGAAGGAGACCGTGCTGGGCTTGCGGGAGACCAGGCGCTCTGGCGCGACGGTGTACTCCGCGAAACTCCCCGCACTCACCTCCGCGAACACCTCGTCGCCGATCGTGAACTGGTGCACGGCAGATCCCACCGCTTCGACCACGCCCGCGGCATCCCTCCCGCGGATCGCAACCCGCGGTCTGCGCAAGCCGAAGGCGAGGCGCAGGAGATACGGCTCACCGCGCATCAACAAAATGTCTGCGGCGTTGAGTGACGCTCCTCGCACCCGGATGAGCACTTCGCCGGCACCCGGTACGGGCACGGGCAGGTCGGCCTGTTCGTAGGTGTCCGGTCCGCCGTACCGCCGCTGGATGATCGCTTTCACTGTTGCCTTTCCCGAGTTACACGATAGCGTGTGATACACGGTATCAAATCATCCCTGAAACCGAAAGGACCCGCCATCGTGACCCGCAACCTGATCACCCCACTGCACCGCCGAGCGTGCCCGACAATGCGCTGGCTGCGGCGTGAACCAGTAGCGTGAGACAGTGCTGAAAGATGAGGAACTCGCCACCCACCGGCAGGAATTGCGCCGCGGCACGGTCGTGCTCGCCTGCCTCATGCTTCTGGAGAAGTCGAACTACGGCTAC
Organism: Microbacteriaceae bacterium; assembly: GCA_026785785.1. GTDB lineage: Bacteria > Actinomycetota > Actinomycetes > Actinomycetales > Microbacteriaceae > Marisediminicola. The sequence continues at coordinate 23,047 of JAJAZI010000061.1, read as the reverse complement.
GCCCTGCTCACGGCACTCGATTCCTCCGGGTTCGCGGTCGACGCGAACACCCTCTACCCACTTCTGCGGCGCCTCGAGAAGCAGGGGCTGGTGCACAGCGAATGGAATACCGACGAGGCCCGACCCCGCAAGTTCTATACCACGAGCCCTGACGGCAGGCGGCTTGCCGCTACCCTCCGTGGTGACTGGGACGAACTCGCTGCTGCATTCACGGCATTGACGGAGGAACCATGACGACAGCATCCACGCTCACCGATCGCTACGTGGCGGAAGCCGTTCGCAGCCTGACACGTGGCCAGCGTCGGGACATCGAAGCGGAGTTGCGCACCGCGATCGCCGATGCCGTCGAGGATCGCCTGGGAGCGGGGACGGATGCTGCCGCTGCTGAACGCGAGGTGCTCACAGAACTGGGTCCGCCGAGGAGCCTCGCGGCGAGTTACTCCGACAAACCCACCCACCTGATCGGGCCGGATTTGTTCAGCGACTACGTGCGTGTGCTCGCAGTGCTGCTCTCGACAGCCGTTCCGCTGTGGTTCGTATTCAGTGGCGTCGTCACCTTCGTGGCCGGTGCGTCGCCCCTCGACTCACTGTGGAGCGCCCTGTGGGGTTCGCTGGAGACAGCAATGTCACTCGCCTTCATCGTGACACTGGTGTTCGCGATCATTGAACGTACCCCGGCATTACGCTCGCGCCGCACTGCGGAGTGGGACCCGCGCTCCCTCCCCGCCGTGCCCGACCAGCGTGGCTATGTGAGCGAGCTCGTCGGCGGGGTGCTCTTCTCGGTAGTGATAGCGAGCGTCGTCATCGTGCTGCAGACCGTGGGGGCCGTCGAGGGTCCCGCCGGCACGCCGATTGGACCCCTCGACGGGCCGTTGTGGGAGTCGGGCGTATTCGCGGTTGCCCTCTTCTACGCAGCGGTGAGTATCAGCTTCCACGTGTTCGCCCACTACACGGGATGGTCGGTCGCCAACGCCGTAGCCACGATCGCGCTCGATGTGCTCTTCGTGGTTCCCGCTGTCTGGATCGTCGCCGGCGACCGGCTGCTGAATCCCGACTATTTCGCGACGATCGGGTGGCCGGACGGCGTGGAAATTGTCGGCCTCATCGCCCTGGCCGTGGTTGTGCTGTTCCCCCTGCTCGACACGGTCGATGCGACCGCCCGCACGGTGCGCACGAGACGTGGTCGACCAGCGCGTGACGTCAGCTAGCCACCCGCGCACTTACGGCGGCGGTAGCTCGTGCTTCTGCGCCAGCGACTCGAAGAACTTCCGTGCCGTGCGGTGGGACAGCAGGCCATAGTCCAGCGTGATGCGCTGGTATCGGAAGATCTCCGCATACTCCGGGGGGATGTCGACGGCGTCGAGGTGGCCCGCCAGCGACTCGAGTTGTCGCTGGTCGGCCCGGATCCGGTCGAGGATGCCCGCCAGCACGGTCGCGCGGGACGCGGTATCCGTCAGCATTCCCAGGAAATAGACCTTTGAGAGGGCGATGGTCTCGAGATCTCCGCCGGTGATCGGAGCGGTCATCCACTCCGCGAAGGCCGCGCGACCGGCATCCGTGATGCTGTAGGTCTTCTTGTTGCGGCCGTTTTCGACGCTGCCAGCGACAGTCACGAGACCGCGCTCGAGGAGGACGGTCACCGCGGCACGCAGGCTGCCAAGGCTGGCGCTGTAGAAGAGCGAGATGCCCTGTTCGAACTGTTTGGTCAGGGCGTACAGGGTGGCCGGGCCCACGAGAAGCAGCCCGAGAATTACATTGCCCATGGGCTTCACCGTTCTGTATATTACTAGTAGCAATATAACTACTAGTTGTAAGGAGCATTGTGCCATGGTTATCCAGCAACCCCCCTCCGCCTCGCCGTCGATCTCCAAGGCGGGGTTCGCTGCCACCGCCTTCGCCACGAAACTCGACCGACATCTCGACCGGATCACCCGGGCGCGCGGGGCACTCGGGGCACCCCAAGTGCTCGTTCGGTCGCGTACGAACGGAATCGACTATTCCTATGGTGCGCGCAGCACCCCGTTCCACGCGGCAAGCATCGGTAAGGTCGCCACGACGGTTCTCATCATGCAGCTCGTCGACGAGGGCGCGGTGACACTTGACACCTCCGTGCAGTCTGTTCTCGGTCCACTCGACGGTGTGCTGGCGGCCGAGGCCACGGTGCGCCAGCTCCTGGACCACACGTCGGGTGCCGCGGACTACTTCGAGGGACCGGTCACTTCCGGACCTCCGTTTCTGGGGCTCGTCGTCAGCGACCCCGACCGCTTCTGGGAGCCCCAAGATCTGCTCGAGTTCAGCCGCACGCGGCAAGTTCCGGTCGGGATGCCCGGTGAGCGGTTTCAGTATTCGGATACCGGGTACATCCTCGCCGGGCTCGTGATCGAGGCCGTGTCAGGCGCGCCGTTCCACGATGTGCTGCGCGACCGGATCTTCCGTCCACTCGCCATGAACGACAGTTGGATGATGTGGCGTTCGGATCCGGCGGCATCCGCTGGGCGGAGTCACGGCCCGATCGCGCCGCTGTGGCTCGGGCGTGTCGAGGCGAGCGCCTTCCGGAGCGTGAGCTGCGACTGGGCGGGCGGCGGAATCGTGTCGACGGTCGACGATCTCGCGAAACTCAGCGAGGGCCTCCAGTCGACATTGGTTAGCGCGGGGATGCTCGCCGAGATGCGGCGGACGCGCCATCGGTTTCGCCGCGGCATCCACTATGGAACGGGCCTGATGGAACTACGCTTCGGCGAATTCTCGTTCCTGCTGCGCGGATTTCCCCGCCCGACCGGGCACATCGGAGTGCTGGGCACCCACATGTTCCACGACGCGGTGAACGACGCCCACATCGTGATGAACTTCCACTCGACGAGAGAGATGGTGCGAAGCTTTCGCACGCTCATCCGCATCGAGCAGCTGCTGAGGCGCCGGTGACGAGACGCCCGGCCACGGTAGCGGGCAATCGGAGGCAGTGGCCCTGACGTCTGGCTCAGCACTACTGGTTGTCGCGCGTGCGGCGCTCTCTCTCAGGGCAGCGACGCGACGCGGTGGAAGTACTCATCGGCCGCAACATCGGCAGGGTAGAAGAGTTCGATGCGCAGCTCTTCCAGCGTCACGTCCCGAGGAGATCCAAATTGCGCGACGACCGAGACCGTTCTCACGGTCTCATCACCGAGCCTGAAGATTGGGCACAGAACACGATCAGAGGATCCGGCGACAATCTTGCGCGCACCTCTGGCCTGCGCGACTGCCAGCACCACCAGAGATGCCAGTACCTCGTCAGCGGGGAATCGTGCTGCATCCGCCTGGAGGCGGCCAATTCCCGGCCAGGCGACGTCGTCCCAGTTCGTGATCAGGTTTCGCCAGGCGCCGGCATAGGTGAGTTTAACGAGGTTGCGCTCACCGTCAGGTGGCAAGAGCGCGGTTGCTGCCGCATTGGCCCGAACAATGTTCCAATGCCCGTCGACGACATAAGCCGGAAACGGGTCATGACTCGCCAGCAGCCGATCGATCACCGACCGGAATACCGCCAACTCGGCTGAGTCGAGCACGTCGTCGGGATACGCCGGCGCCAGGCCTGCCGCGACGTGCAGTCTGTTCCGCTCACGCAGGGGTAGGTGTAGCGCCTCCGAAATGCGCTCCACCATCTCTCGACTGGGCCGTGAGCGCCCTGTCTCCAGGAACGACACATGCCTCGACGGCGTTCCCACTGCACTCGAGAGAGCCAGCTGGCTGAGCCCGCGCGCGGTGCGTGAGAGACGCAGTTCAGCTCCGAACGGAGTCACAGTTGGGGTCGGCTGGTTCACGCCGTCATCCTGACACACGTCTTTTACACGAACCATTCCCTCTGAGGGAATCGTTCCCGGCACCAGAACACGATTCGCTGAAGGTCACTATTCTCCTTACAGATTGGAGCACCATGCGAGTCACAACGAGCATCCCCATCGACGCCCGGGCTGACAGGGTTTGGCACATTGTCGGCCCTGGATTCGGCCAAGTCAGTGAGTGGGCAACGGTCGTCGCCGAGTCGACGCTTGTCGGTGAGGGGCGACACGAAGGAGAACCGTTCACGGGCAGGGCCTGCACCATCGCGGAGGCCGGGTTCGACGATCTCACCGAGGAGATGCTCATCTATGAACCGTCGTCGTTCCGCTTGTCGTATCGCGCGTCCAGCGGCATGCCCGCCATCGTTGACAAGGCGATCAACACCTGGTCGGTAAGAGACGATGGGCGCCAAGGCTCGGTTTTCACGATGGATGCAGAAGTCGACGTATCGAGACAGGCGCGCTTTCTCGGTCCTGTTGTCGGCATCTATTTGGGAATGTTTGCGCGACGTACCAGCAAAGACCTCAAGGTGTACGCGGAGACCGGGGAAGTGAGCTCCGCTAAGCGCATGCGACGGTCTCGCCGTGCACCGACGGTGCTCGACCGACTGGTGACTGCCAACGCGGCATTCTCGGCTCTCTGCGGGATAGCCCTGGCCGCTCTCGCCAACTCCTGGTCAGGGCAGTTCGGAGGCGCGAGCGCCGAGCTCTTCGTGTTTCTGGGAGTAGGACTGCTGACGTTCTCGACCGTCCTCGCGGGAATCGCGGGCCGCGGAACATCACCGTCAGTCGGAAAGACGATCGCGGCGCTGGACTCCGTCTGGGTTGCCGGGACGCTCGCGCTGCTGCTCATCGCCGATGCTCAGTTCGCTGTCGTCGGCCAGATCGCAGCAATCGGAGCGGGAGCGGCAGTCGGCGTGTTCGCCTGGACTCAATACCGCGCCGCCAGGCGCCTCGCCGACAGCCCTAGCGCGGCCCCCCGGCGAAAGGGGATCTCATAAGGGCCAAGCGGACCCACTGGCTCGACGCAGAAGAATCGAAACAGAACCCCCGCACCGAGCGGTCAGCGGGGTTCTCGTTAGGCAACAAGGACGACACTAGCGAGAGCGGGGTTTGAGCCGACGAGCTCTGGAGCACGGGCCCAGCGAGTTGGCGGACTCTCCCGCCTTGGCACCGCTCGACGTCGAGCGCGGCGTCGCCGCCGTGCACTGGCTCGCGGCCCAGCCTCTCCCCGCCTGACCGGCCCCGGCTCGTGACGCATCGCATCTCAATAGACGCCGAAAAAGCAGAAGACCGACAGGGATTTTTCATCCTGTCGGTCTTCGTCAGCCACAAGCTGAATTCGGTTCGCTCAAATACTGAACTAGCCGTGGTGCGCGAGGGGGGACTTGAACCCCCATGCCCTCTCGGGCACACGGACCTGAACCGTGCGCGTCTGCCAATTTCGCCACTCGCGCAGACTCAGCGAGATTATCACAGCGCGAAGCCCGTCAGTCGCCCTGGGCCGCCAGCGCTAACGTTCCGCCTCGTCCTTGGGCCGCAATCACCACTGCAGAGGTACCGGCTAACATACGAGAAGTCATGAATTGACTGGAACGAGGATCCTGTGGGCCTGTTGGACAACTTCGAGCGAGGACTCGAGCGCGCCGTCAACGGCGTGTTCGCGAAGACGTTCAAGAGTGGTCTCGCTCCGATCGAGATCACGAGCGCGCTGCGCCGGGAGCTCGACACGAAGGCCGCCGTCGTCTCGCGCGAACGCATTCTCGTGCCTAACAAGTTCGACGTCCGCCTCGGTCGCACCGACTACCAGCGCATGACCGCGATCGGCCCGACGCTCATCGACGAGCTCACCCAGCTCGTTCAGAATCACGCGGCGGCGCAGGGGTACCAGTTCGCCGGCGGCATCTCGATCCGCCTCACCGAAGACATGGGCCTTAGCGAGGGAATGATCCGTGTCGACTCCCAGAACGTCAAGGGCGAGGTCTCCTGGACCCCGGTGCTCGACGTGGCGGGCAAGCGATATCCAATCGTGAAGTCGCGCACCATCATCGGCCGCGGACACGACGCCGACATCACCGTCGACGACACCGGAATCTCCCGCAAGCACGTGGAAGTGCTGTGGGACGGCAAGCGGGCACAGGTCAATGACCTTGGCTCGACAAATGGCTCCCAACTCAACGGCGAACCTGTCTCGAAAGCACCCCTGGCACCCGAATCGGTGATCCAGATCGGTCGAACCCGTATTGTTTTCCGAGTGCTCGCCCAATCCTCCGACGTCGACCTGCGCGGCGACCGCGATCGAGGCACCCAGAAGTGAGTGATCTGACACTCCTCATTCTGCGGCTTGCCTTCCTGCTTGTGCTCTGGGGGTTCGTCTTCGCCGTCGTCTACGCCCTGCGCACCGACCTGTTCGGCCAGCGGGTGCGTCGCCAGAGCGTGCCGGATGCCGCGGCTGCCGCCCCCGCCCCTTCCGCGCCCCCCTCGGTCGCCCCGGTGCAGAGGCCGCAGACACCGGCGAATTCGCTCCCACACAGCACGGCACCACCGGCAACCTCGACGTCCGCGAACCGCCTCGTGATCACATCCGGCCCCCGCTCCGGAGTCGAGATGCCGCTCAGCAACCAGCCGCTCACCGTCGGGCGCTCGAGCGAGAGCGGCCTCGTGATCAGGGATGACTACACCTCGACCCACCATGCGCGACTCATGCTCCTCAACGACTCCTGGGTCATCCAAGACCTCGACTCGACCAACGGCACCTTCCTCGACGGGTCGCGTGTCGTCGTTCCCACCCAGATTCCCCTGAACACCGCGGTCAGAATCGGCACTACCAGCTTCGAACTCCGGCGGTAGCCCCATGGCGTCTGGTGGCAAGAGCACGGCCGTTTCCCATGTCGGAAAGATCCGGGCGAACAATCAGGACTCCGGGTACGCCGGCGCCCACCTGTTCGTCGTGGCCGACGGGATGGGGGGCCACGCGGGCGGCGACGTTGCCTCGGCGATGGCCATCAAGCGCATCACCGAGACGGACAAGCCCTACGCCTCGGCCCAGGACGCCCAGTTTGCCCTGCAATCCGCGCTGCTCGCCGCCAACTCGCTGCTCGCCGACACCGTGTTCGAGCACCACGAGCTCACCGGCATGGGCACGACCGTCAGCGCCATGCTGCGCGTCGGCAATGACATCGCGATCGCCCACATCGGCGACTCCCGCATCTACCTGCTGCGCGACGGCCAGCTGACCCAGATCACCGCCGACCACACCTTTGTGCAGCGCCTCGTCGACTCCGGCCGCATCACGCCGGAAGAGGCGGCAGTGCACCCGCGCCGTTCGGTGCTCATGCGTGTTCTCGGCGACGTCGACGCCTCGCCGGAGATCGACACGACCGTGCACGACATCCGCCCGGGCGACCGCTGGCTGCTCTGCTCCGACGGGCTCAGCGGCTATGTGACCGACGACAAGATGCTCGCAGTGCTAACCTCGATCCCCGATGCCGACGAGGCCGCCCATCGTCTCGTGAAGGAGAGCCTCGACCAGGGCGCTCCCGACAACGTCACCGTGGTGCTCGTCGACATCGACGAGTCGGGCGCCTCCAGCTGCAACCCGCCGATGACCGTCGGGTCCGCTGCGGCCCCGTTGTCGTTCGAACCCGAGCCGGCCCGCCGGCCCATGAGGCTCCCGACGCTCCTGCTGCACCCGCTGCGCTCGACCCCGCCGGCCGACGAGCACTTCGAGCCGGAGTCGGAGGAATACCTCGACGAGCTCATCCTCGAAGACCGGCGACGTGCCCGCAACCGCCGAATCGCCTGGCTCGTCACGATCGGCCTCGCCGCGATCGCCATCATCGCGGCGCTCGCGCTCGCCTACCAGTGGACCCAGACGCGCTTCTTCGTCGGGGCGGACCGCGACCGGGTCGCGATCTTCCAGGGAGTCCAAGCAGACGTCGGCCCGATCTCACTCTCCAGCATCTACGAGGAGACCGACATTAGAATCGGGAACCTGCCGAACTACACTCAGAAGACAGTCCAGGAGACGATCAACGCCGACTCCCTCAGCGACGCGCGGGACATCATCGAACGGCTGGCCAATGTCAGCGACTAACCAGGGGCCGGGCGCGACCGTCTCAGAGTCCGGCCAGCGGAACACGAACACGATCACGGACACCATCCGGATCCGGCTCCGCGAGCCCGCGAGGCTCCGCAACCTCGAACTGCTGCTGCTCGTGTTCGCGATCATCATCAACGCCGCCGCGATACTGCTCGTCCAGCTCGGTGCCCTCGGAGAGGTGCGCAAAGAGGTGTTCACCTACTCGGCCGCACTGGCCGTTCTCGCCCTCGCAATGCACGTGACGCTGCGCATTGCCGCTTCCCAGGCCGACCCGTTCATCCTTCCCATCGCGACCGTGCTCAACGGCATCGGGATCGCGATGATCTACCGCCTCGACCTCGCCGGCGGCCGTGAGGGCTGGGCGGCATCCGGCATCCGGCAGATGGCCTGGACCGCGATCGCCATGCTCGCGGCGTTCATCGTGCTCGTCGTCATCCGCAATCACCGGGTGCTGCAGCGCTACCGCTACATCGCGATGTTCGTCGGCATCGCGCTGCTCCTGCTTCCCCTTGTGCCTGGCCTCGGCCGTGAGATCAACGGCTCGCAGGTCTGGATCGGCATCGGCCCACAGCGCGCGGACGGCAGCGTTCCGCTCTCCTTCCAGCCTGGGGAACTGGCGAAGATCGCCCTCGCGGTGTTCTTCGCCGGGTACCTCGTCACGGCACGCGACAGCCTCTCGCTCGTGGGTAAGAAGTTCCTCGGCATGCGCTTGCCCCGCGTGCGCGACCTCGGCCCGATCCTCATCATCTGGGTGGCCGCGATGGGCGTCCTCGTGCTGCAACGGGACCTCGGGACCTCGCTGCTCTACTTCGGCCTGTTCCTCGTCATGATCTACGTCGCGACCGGTCGCATCAGCTGGGTCATCCTCGGCATGACCCTCTTCATCGGGGGGGCCGTCGCCGCGAGCCAGCTGCTCGGCTACGTCAACAGCCGCTTCAATGGCTGGCTCGACGCCTTCGACAATGCCATCTACGAGCAGATTGGCGGCAGCTACCAGCTCGTCCAGGGCCTGTTCGGGATCGCGGATGGCGGGCTCGTCGGCACCGGACTCGGGCAGGGCAGCCCGGATATGGTCCCCTTCGCCGAGAGCGACTTCATCATTGCGAGCCTTGGCGAGGAACTCGGCCTCGCCGGGTTGTTCGCCCTGCTCTGTCTGTTCCTGCTCTTCGTCTCGCGCGGCTTCCGGATCGGCTTCGCCGGACAGGACGACTTCGGCCGGCTGCTCGGCACCGGCCTCGCCTTCGTGATCGCACTGCAGGTGTTCATCGTGATCGGCGGCATCACGCGGGTCATTCCACTCACCGGCCTCACCACACCCTTCATGGCCGCGGGCGGATCATCGCTCGTTGCCAACTGGATCATCGCCGCTCTTCTGCTGCGGCTGTCCGACACGGTGCGCAATCAACCGAGATTGGTGGTGGACGCATGAATAAAGAACTCAAGCGAGTGAGCGCGATCGTGCTCATCATGTTCCTGGCCCTGCTCGCCTCGAGCACCGTCATCGCCGTCTTCCAAACCGACAACCTGCGCGTCGATTCCCGCAATACCCGCACGCTCTATGCGAGCTACTCGGCCGAACGCGGGCCCATTCTGGTCGACGGCGGCGCCGTGGCGGAGTCGACCCCCGTCGACGACGAGTACAAGTTCCTGCGCACCTACAGCAATCCCGATCTCTACTCCGCCGTCACCGGGTACTTCACCCTCAACCAGGGCAACTCCGGCGTCGAGGGCGCGCTCAACGACTACCTGAGCGGCACCGCCAACGCCCAGTTCATCGATCAGCTCAATTCGACCATCACCGGGCAGAATCCGAAGGGCGCATCCGTCGAACTGACTATCGATCCCGTAGCGCAGCAGGCGGCCTGGGACGCCCTCGGCGACAACGCCGGCTCGGTCGTCGCGGTCGACCCGAAGACCGGTGCGATCATCGCGATGGTCTCGAAGCCCGCCTTCGACCCGAACCTGCTTGCCGTTCACGATACGACCACCGTGATCGACAACTACAACACGCTGCTGAACGACCCGGGGCGGCCCCTTCTCAACCGTGCGATTGCGGGCGACCTCTACGCTCCGGGCTCCGTGTTCAAGCTCGTCACCGCCGCCGCGGCGATCGACAGCGGGCAATTCAGCCCCGAGAGCCAATTCCCGAACCCCCCGACCCTGCAGCTGCCGCAGTCATCGAACACGATCAGCAATGCCGCGGACGGCAACTGCGGCGGCGCAGAAACCGTCGACCTCGCCACCGCCCTCCGGCTGAGCTGCAACATTCCGTTCGCGCAGCTTGGTGCCACCCTCGGCGAGGACACCCTCTCGCAGTATGCCGAGGACTTCGGCTTCGATCAGCCCCTCGCCGTTCCGCAGGACGTCACGCCGAGCGTGTTCCCGGCGACCGAGAGCGAGGCGGAGCTCATGCTCGCCTCCTTCGGCCAGGCGAGCGTGCGGGTGACGCCGCTCCAGGTCGCGATGGTCTCCGCCGCCATCGCCAACGGCGGCCGGCTCATGGAGCCGACGCTCGTCGAATCGATCAGGGCACCGAACCTCACGGTCATCCAGCCACCGCAAGAGGTCGTGCTCAACACGCCCATCTCCGAGGCCACCGCGACCACGCTCACCCAGTTGATGGTCGCCAACGTGAACAACGGGGCGGCCAGTAATGCAAGAATAAGCGGAGTCGATGTGGCTGGTAAAACCGGAACAGCAGAGAACGACGGGGCCGAAAACACCCTGTGGTTCACCGGATTTGCCCCCGCCGAAGACCCGAAGATTGCAGTGGCTGTGGTTGTCGAAAATGGTCAGGGATTCGGCAACTCGGTGGCAGCCCCAATTGCAAGGAAGGTCATAGAGGCGGTGCTGAGCAAATGAGACCAACAAGTGGCCTCACCTTCGGTGGTCGATACCAGTTGTCGAGCCGTGTCGCCATCGGTGGCATGGGCGAAGTCTGGCAGGCGACCGACCTCGTAATCGGACGCACGGTTGCGATCAAGATCCTCAAGGACGAGTACTTGGGTGATCCCGGCTTTCTGGAGCGATTCCGTGCCGAGGCGCGGCACGCCGCCCTCGTGAACCACGAGGGTATCGCGAACGTATTCGATTATGGCGAGGAAGAAGGCAGCGCGTACCTCGTCATGGAACTTGTTCCCGGCGAGGCTCTCTCCACCATTCTCGAGCGGGAGCGGGTGCTGTCGACCGATCGCGTTCTCGACATCGTCGCCCAGACCGCCTCGGCCCTCCACGCCGCCCACGCCGCTGGCCTCGTTCACCGTGACATCAAACCGGGGAACCTGCTCATCACGCCCGACGGCCGGGTCAAGATCACCGACTTCGGCATTGCCAGGATCGCCGACCAGGTGCCGCTCACCGCCACCGGCCAGGTCATGGGCACCGTGCAGTACCTGTCACCCGAGCAGGCGAGCGGGCACTCCGCGTCGCCGACCACCGACATCTACTCGCTCGGCATCGTGGCCTACGAGTCCCTCGCCGGCCGCCGGCCGTTCACCGGCGAATCGCAGGTCGCGATCGCGATGGCCCAGATCAACGAGACGCCGCCCGACCTGCCGGTGACGGTGTCCGAGCCGGTGCGCAACCTCGTCTACTCCTGCATCGCCAAGAAGCCGAGCGACCGCCCGACCTCGGCGGAACACCTCGCCAGGGCCGCGCGAGCTCTCCGGCGCGGCGACGTGAACCAGGCGGCTGCCGCCGTTCCGGCGATCCTCGCCGGCGGTGTGGCCGCCGCGGCGATGGCTCCGGCCGGGCGCAACGCCGGCGGCACCCAGTCGACCCAGATCCTCGCTGCTCCTGTGCCGGCGTCCCCGCCCACCGGTCCGATCGAGTCGAAGGCCCGCAATCCGTGGACCTGGCCTCTCATCGCGCTACTGGGAGTGATCGCGCTGGCGATCGTCGGGATACTCATCGCCCTCCTGCTGTCCAATGACGACGCGACCGTAGCATCCCCGAGCCCCCCGACGAGCACGAGTCCCTCGCCGTCACCGTCGCCGTCACCCTCGCCGTCACCCTCACCCACCGCGAGTGACACCGTCAACATCGACCCGGCCGAATTCATCGGCGCGAGCGAAGCGGACGCGACCGCGCGGCTTCGCGCGCTCGGACTCGAGGTCACAGTCGTGACCGGCAATGCAGCGAACTCACCGGAGCAGAAGTCGACGGTCTACGCGATCAGCCCGCGCGGCAACGTGCGCAAGGGAACGCTCATCACCCTCGACGTATACGGCGATGTCACGGCGCCCGCCAAGCCGGCGGCGCCGACCGCACCAGCAGGCCCCTACGCGCCAGGCGGCGAGATCACGGTCACCATTCCCACCTACGCCGGATGCGCCTCCGGAACCCAGCTCACCGCCTTCCGTGCGAACGTCGTGGGCGGCAGCTTCACGCCCGCCAACCCGCTTCCCCCCGCGGCGACGTCGATCACCGTGACTCTCACCGACAACGAGTCCGGCTCGACGAGCGTCAGCTACCTGGCAGAGTGTTCCGGTATCCAGTCGGCGCCATCCGACCCTCTGGTCCTGCAACACGAGCCGGCCGCGGGGTAACCATGGTCGACACCTACCCCGGCAGCACGAGCGGCCCCAGATCCCCGCGCACCCGCGACGGATCGGCGGCCGACGCTCCACGGGTCCTTGCCGGCCGCTATCAGGTCGGGAATCTCATCGGGCGTGGTGGCATGGCGGATGTGCACGTCGGCATCGACAACCGGCTCGGACGGCGCGTCGCGATCAAGCTGCTCAAGCCCAACCTCGCGACCGACCCCAAGTTCCGGTTGTTGTTCCGGGAAGAGGCGCAGAAGGCCGCGCGAATGGCGCATCCGACGATCGTGCGGGTCTTCGACGCGGGCGAGGAGACCTCGACCGACTCAAGCGGCACCGAGCACCAGGTGCCCTACATCGTCATGGAATATGTCGACGGCCGGCTGCTCAAGGACATCATCGCTGAGGGGCCGCTCGAGCCGAGCGAGGCCGTGCGCATCATCTCCCAAGTGCTCACCGCGCTCGAGTACAGCCACCGGGCGCTCCTCGTGCACCGCGACATCAAGCCCGGCAACATCATGATCACCCAGAACGGCCAAGTGAAGGTGATGGACTTCGGCATCGCCCGGGCCGTCTCCGACAACTCCGCCACGGTCGCCGAGACCGGTGCCGTGCTCGGCACCGCGCAGTACTTCTCGCCCGAGCAGGCGCGCGGCGAAACGGTCGACGCCCGCACCGACCTGTACTCCACCGGCGTCATCCTCTTCGAACTGCTCACCGGCCGCGCGCCGTTCCGCGGCGAGCGCGCGGCCGCGGTCGCCTACCAGCACATCAGCGAGCCTGCGGCAGCGCCGTCGAGCCTCAACCAGAAGGTCTCGCCCGCGCTCGACTCCGTTGTGCTGCACGCGCTCAACAAGGACAAGTTCAACCGGTACCAGACCGCCTCGGAGTTCCGGGCGGATGTCGAGGCGGCCGGCGCGGGCCAGGTTCCGCACCGCAGGCTCCCCGCGGTCTCCGACGTCAACGCCACCCTGTTCGGCGCAAGCCCCGTCACCGGGCCCGAGGCCACCCTGCGGCACCTCTCGGCCCACGACGACGAACGCGTGGTGCGCACCCAGTCGCGTCCGCCCGTCGCCTGGATCTGGGCGGGTGTCACGCTCATGGCGGCGATCCTCATCGCGGTCGTCCTATGGGTGGCGAATCTGCCCGACAGCCCGAGGGAGCTCGGCACCAATCTCTCGGTCTCGGTGCCGAACATCGTCGGCGCAACGTACGAGGACGGCGCAGAAACGCTCACGAGCGTCGACCTCGTCGCCACGCCGATCGGGCAGGCGAGCGACTCCGTGCCCGAAGGCACGATCATCAGCACCGACCCACCGACGGGCCAGAAGGTCGAGCCCAACTTCGTCGTGCGCGTGTACGTGTCGCTCGGCAAGAACCCCACGACGGTTCCGCGGCTGGAGCAACTGTCGGAGGAAGCGGCGAAGGCAGCCATCGAGGCCCGCAACCTCACCTACGGCATCACCACTCCCGAGTACTCCGTCGCGGTTCCGGCCGGTACCGTCATCTCGAGCACCCCCGCCTCCGGCGCCGATGTGCGGGAGGGCGACACCGTCGACCTCGTCGTCAGCAACGGGCTCGTCGAGGTACCCATGGTCGTCGGGCAACCAATCAACACGGCCAACACCACACTCAGCGCGCTCGGGCTCTCCATCGAGGCGAGGCCCGACTACTCCTGCTCAGGCGGCGCGGTGACCGCACAGGACCTGCCCTCCGGCGACCACCCCCAGGCGTCGCCGATCATGATTCTGTACTGCGCCGGCTAGCCTGCTCACGCCGCAGGCGAGGCGGCGAGACGGTCGGACATGCGGTAGTTAGTCCAGGGTCACGAGGGGCGTGAGCCCGACCGCGGCCTGCTGGGCCGACGCGAGCCCGGCGACAGCGAGCCAGTTGGCGAGCATGAGGTAGCCGCCCTCGGTGAGCACCGACTCGGGGTGGAACTGCACTCCGAAGATCGGCGCTCTCTCGTGCCGCAGCCCCATGATCACGCCTCCATCGGTGCGCGATGTGATGACGATCTCGCTCGGCACCGTCGAGTCGACAACCGCGAGCGAGTGGTAGCGGGTGGCCCGGAACGGCTGCGGCACGCCGGCGTAGAAAGCGCTGCCGTCATGGGTGATGAGCGAGGTCTTGCCGTGCATCAGCTCATCGGCGTGTGTGACGGTCGCGCCGACCGCCTCGGCGATCGCCTGGTGCCCGAGGCACACCCCCAGAAGTGGCTGCCCGGACTCGAGCGCGGCGGTCACGACCGACACCGAGACACCGGCGGCGGCGGGGGTGCCAGGCCCGGGCGAGAGCAGCACCGCGTCGTAGTCGCGGATGACCGACGCCACGTCTGCCACCGCGAAGGCATCGTTGCGCACAACGGTCGTCTGCGCGCCCAGCTGCAGCAGGTACCCGTTGAGCGTGTAGACGAAACTGTCGTAGTTGTCGATCACGAGCACTCTTGTCATTACTCAACCGTAACGTCTGTCACATTGATGAAGGTGTTGAGCCAGGGAAACACGACGAAGACACAGACGGCGAGCACCACGGCGACAAGGACGACGAGAATCAACACCCGCACCCAGGCGGGCCCCGGTAGCACTGACCACAGGGAGGCGTACATCACGTACCTCCCAGATTCAGATTCGCCAGCTCCTCGGGAGGACCGGTGGATGCTGGCTGCCAGTCCTCGAAGACGCCGTAGGCAATGATGCGCTCGGCGGCCGAGAGCATCGGGTTGCAGCTGGTGAGAGTGATGATGCGCTCGCTCGCGGCCACCCCGGGAGCGTGCGGAACCGGCTCGAGCACCTCGACGGCCGTCGGCAGAACATATTCCAGCGACCGGAACACATAGGTGTACCAGCCGTCCACGGTCTGCACGTAGATCCGATCGCCGACGGAGAGCTCGGCAATGCGGTTGAATGGCGCACCGTAGGTCGTTCGATGTGCCGCGACAGCGAAGTTGCCCACCTCGCCCGGCATCTGCGTGCCGGGGTAGTGACCGACCCCGGTGCGCAGCACATTGCTCGCGTCCACTCCCTCGGCGATAGTGCGCACGTAATCGTCACCGAACCGGGGAATGTAGATATTCGCGAAGGCGACCGTCTCGGCCGATACCGGGCTCACGACGGGCTCCCCGAAATCGGTATCGGGGTCGATGGGGGTGGCAGGAGGCTCGGCCGACCCGAGCTCACGGCTGAACGCAATCGCCTCGTCCCGTTGCTCGCTGCCGACCACGAGGTCGTTGAGCCACAGCTGCCAGCCAAGGAAGAGGAAGACGAACACGCCCGCTGTGATGAGCAGCTCCCCAATCACCCCGATGATGCTGATGCGGGCGCGCCCCGAGGGTGAAGCGGGGCGCCATTTCATGCGTTCGATCCTATGCGACAGTGGCTCGGCCGAGCGCAGGGCATCGGCAGTCTGCGCAGAAGGCGTGCTCTCCCGCCCATTCGCGCTAGAATTCCGAAATGGCCCGATCGAACGAACGCGCGAAGCCCGTTGTTACGACGAACGACAAGAGCGGCGGCCGCGGCGCCGACACCGAGAAACGTGGCGGCGACGACGTCCCCAACCCCGTGTGGTTCAAGCCGATCATGTTCGGCCTCATGCTCATCGGGCTCGCGTGGATCATCGTGTTCTACGTCAGCGGCACGACCCTGCCGATCCAGGCGCTCGGCGACGGGAACATCCTCGTCGGCTTCGGAATTCTGTTCCTGGGATTCCTCATGACCACACGCTGGCGCTGACCTAGCGGCCCAGGTCCGCCATTAGGCCCACAATTACACGCCTGTAATTATCCCCATTGTGGATAGTCCTGTGGATAACTCGGGCGTAAGTTGCCCGGTCAGCCGACGAATGTCGTTGTGAACCCCACATAGCTGAGTGCGATGAGGCCGGCGGCGATCGAAGTCACAAGCAGTAGTTGACGGTTCTTCTGCCGCCCGAGGCGTGTGCGCATATAGACGAACGCGACCAGCGTGCCAACAACGAGGCCGCCGACGTGCGCCTGCCAAGAGATGTTCGGCACGAAGAAGCCAATCGTCAGGTTGATCACGATCAGCACGACGAGCTGGCCGCTGTTACCGCCGAGGCCACGCTGGATCACGAAGAAGGCGCCCAAGAGCCCGAAGATCGCGCCCGACGCCCCGAGCACCCCGCCCGAGGGATTGAGTAGCAGCACCGCAACCGAGCCGCCGAGGCCACTCAACAGGTAGAGGACGAGAAACCGCCCCCTGCCGATCATCGGCTCGAGGATCCGCCCGAAGATGAAGAGCGAAAACATGTTGAACAGGATGTGCAGGAACGAACCCGTGGAATGCACGAAGAGCGACGTGATCAACGTCCACGGCTCGCGCGCCGTGAGTGCCGGGAAGTAGGTCAGGTACCTCGTGACGAGCCCGCCACTCACGAGTTGCAGCAGGAACACCAGTGTCGTCACCCCGATGATCGAATAAGTGACGGCGGGTGAGCCCGGCGCCGCGAGCCGCCCCACCGATGTCGCGAGCCTCGACTTGGTGCGCGGCACCCTCGCCCGACCCTCGCGGATGCACTCCGGGCAGTGGAGGCCGACCGCCGCCTGGGTCTGGCAGGACGCGCAGATCGTGCGCCCACAGCGCTGACAGAGAATGTAGCTCTCGCGATCCGGATGCCGGTAGCAGTGGTTCTGCGGGTCGGGCTGGGCGCCGCTCATCGTCGGGTTACGACGACTCAGACAGCGTCGACGGTGACGCTCTCGATGACGACGTCATCGAGAGGGCGGTCACGGGCATCCTTCTTCACGGCCTCGACCTTCTTGACAACTTCGCGGGACTCCTCATCGGCGACCTCGCCGAAGATGGTGTGCTTTCCCTGAAGCCAGGTGGTCGGAACGGTCGTAATGAAGAACTGCGATCCGTTCGTGCCGCGTCCACCCTGCTTGCCGGCGTTCGCCATGGCGAGGAGGTACGGCTTGGTGAAGTCGAGTTCGGGATGGATCTCGTCGTCGAACTGGTAGCCGGGTCCGCCGGTGCCCTGGCCGAGCGGGTCGCCGCCCTGGATCATGAAGTTGTCGATGATGCGGTGGAAGACGACGCCGTCATACAGCTTGTCCTTGGTCACCTTGCCGGTGCCGGGGTGGGTCCACTCGATCTCGCCGGTCGCGAGACCGATGAAGTTTGCGACGGTCTTCGGGGCATGATTGCCGAGCAGGTTGACGCGGATGGACCCGAGATTGGTTGTGAGTGTAGCGACATGGGTGTGAATAGACATGGGGATAGTCTCCCACAGCGGCTCTCGCTACTCAGGGTTCGCCCAGCTTTCGCGGTGTTGGCGGCCAGCCCGCAGCATGAAAGACTTAGGAGGTTCGCTACACCACAACCGGAGGGTGATCTCATGGGACTATCACGTAAGCGCGAGAAGGAACTCAAGCGGCTGAAGCACACTGCCACGGACCTCTGGGACGAGCAGAGAGAGGTTCTCGACCACGCGTCGAAGGTCGTGCGTGAGGCAGGCCGCCAGCTCGGAAACGTCTCCCGTGAGGAGGTCGCTCCCCGTATTCGCACCACGGTTGACGAGCGCATCGTCCCCGCGGTCGAGACCGGATACTTGGCGACGAAGAGCGCGGTCGACACCACGCGCTACAAGATCATGCACGACCTGCTGCCCGGTGTGTCCAGCGCCCTCGCCTCAGCACTCGCCACACTCGAGGTGTCGAAGGACCCGCGTGTGCGCGACGTCATCGAGCAGGTACAGAAGACGACCAAGCGCGTCAGCAAAAACGCCGAGCGCGCCTATGCTGAAGCGTCGAAGCAGGCGAGCAAGGCCTACCGGAATGTCGGCAAGCGAGTGCCCTTTGTCGCTCCTCCGAAGAAGTCGATGGGTCCCGGTGGCTACATCCTCATCGCACTCGGCCTCATCGCCGTCGCTGGCGTCGCCTACGCCGCCTGGCAGACCCTGCGGGCGGACGACGAACTGTGGGTGCTCGACGAGGCGGATGACACAGAGCCGCCCAAGTAGCGCCCCCGATAGACCACGCCAAGGCGCCGCCCTCGTCGAGATTCTCGACCGGCGGCGCCTTCGCTACACCCCAGGCGGCTCACCAGCACGTGGAACGGCGCCGCCGCCCGGTAGCGGCCTCGAGCGTCCGCGCTCAGGGAAAAGCGCCCCATCGCTCCAGCTGAACGACCAGGCCAGCGCTCGTCGGCAGGTCGACAAGTTCCTCGGCTGTGAACCAGCGGGCGTCGAGCGCGTCATCCCCGGCGGCCAAGGTGCCGGAGAGGTACTCGGCCGCGAAGTCGTGCACATCGAATACGTCCCCCTCGCCGGGTATCTCGACGCGCCCCCACTCGTGACGGGCGCGAACGGCCAGCCCTGTCTCCTCGAGCACCTCGCGCTCGGCGGCCTGCGCGAACGACTCGCCCGGCTCCACCCGGCCGCCCGGCAGGCTCCAGCACCCCGCCTCCGGGGGCCTGCCCCTCAGGACGAGCAGGATGCGGCCGCCGGCATCCCTGATCACGGCCCCGGCCGCCGGAATTCTCGTCACAACGAAAGCGTATCTCCGCCAGCAAAGCCGGCCCGAGACAGAAGGACTGTGGAGACAGTGGCTGTTCAGACAGTGACTGTGGAGACGAGGGGAATCGAACCCCTAACCCCCGCCTTGCAAAGGCGGTGCTCTGCCAATTGAGCTACGTCCCCGAGGATCCCGCAACTGGCGCGGGATTCCCAAGTGGGGCTACCTGGACTCGAACCAGGGACCTCTTCGTTATCAGCGAAGCGCTCTAACCGCCTGAGCTATAGCCCCATGAGGGCAGATACGAGAGTATCGCACCCGGTGGGAAACACTAAATCGACGGGTGCCGGTGCGCGCGTCGCACCGCTCCCCGACGGATCAGTTGTTCTGGAATCCGACGAGCAGCCCGCCGGTAATTCGCGCGGCGAGGTTGTACAGAATGGCGAAAACGGCGCCGAGGGCGGTGCCGATCACGACGTTCAGCGCCGCGACCACCAAGGCGAAGCCCGCGACGGTGACGAGTGAGAACTCACTGGTCACGCTGAACGTTTCGTCGTTGAGAACCTCCCGGAACAGGTTGTCGAGCTCGCCGAAGATGCCCGTCGAGCTGAGCACCGTCCAGACCAGGATTGCGACGACAACCTGCACGATTCCAAGGCAGACCGCCGAGAGGAACGAGAGCTTGACCATCGACCAGAAGTCGAGGTAGACGAGTTTCAGTCGCACCTGCTTCGTGTTGGACTTTTTTGGTGCCTTGCGCTGAAGTTTTTCGGCGACGCTACTCATCTGCTGTTTCGTCCTTCCCAGCCTGGCTCTCGCCGGCTGAAACCGCCTCGGCCGAATCTGCTTCGGCCGAATCCGGGTCGGGAGCGTCCTCCCCGGTGGGGGGCTCGGCATCCTGGGCAATCAGGTTCCGTTCACTGTTCTTCGCGACTTCGATGATGCGATCGTCGGCGGCGAATCGAGCGAAGACCACGCCCATGGTATCGCGTCCCTTCGCCGGAACCTCGGTGACCGACGAGCGGACCACCTTGCCGCTTTCGAGCACCACGAGCACCTCGTCGTCCTCGCCGACTATGAGCGCACCAGCGAGGTCGCCGCGGTTCTCCGCGAGCTTGGCCACCTTGATGCCCAGTCCGCCGCGATTCTGCACCCGGTACTGGTCGACGCTCGTGCGCTTCGCGTACCCGCCCTCGGTGACGACGAAGACGTAGCCCTCGTCGGACACGACGGATGCGTCGAGGAGGGTGTCCTCGCCGCGGAAGTGCATGCCGATAACACCGGAGGTCGAGCGGCCCATCGGCCGGAGCGCGTCGTTGGAGGCGGTGAAGCGGATCGACATTCCCTTGCGCGAGACGAGGAGCAGGTCGGAGTCGACTTCTACGAGCATCGCCGAAACCAGCTCGTCGTCCTCGCGCAGGTTGATCGCGATGATGCCACCGGTGCGGTTGGTGTCGTACTCGGTGAGGGCGGTCTTCTTGATGAGCCCGCCGCGGGTGGCGAGTACCAGGTACTCGGCGACTCCATAGTCGCGGATGTCGAGGATCTGGGCGATCTCCTCGTCCGGTTGCAGCGCGAGCAGGTTCGCGACGTGCTGGCCCTTGGCATCGCGGCCGGCCTCCTGCACCTCGTACGCCTTGGCGCGGTAGACGCGGCCCTTGTTGGTGAAAAACAGCAGCCAATGGTGGGTGGTCGTGACAAAAAGGTGCTCAACGACATCGTCCGCGCGCAGCTGGGCACCCCGTACGCCCTTGCCGCCGCGGTGCTGGCTACGATAGTTGTCGCTGCGGGTGCGCTTGATGTACCCGTCGCGGGTAACCGTGACGACCATCTCTTCCTCGGGGATGAGGTCTTCGACGTTCATGTCCCCGTCGAAGCCGAACATGATCTCAGTTCGGCGGTCGTCGCCGAACTTCGTCACGATCTCGGTGAGCTCCGCGCTCACGATGTCGCGTTGGCGCTGGGGGCTGGCGAGGATCGACTGGTAGTCGGAGATTTCGAGCTCGATGGCGTCGTGCTCGTCGATGATCTTCTGGCGCTCGAGCGCGGCGAGGCGGCGCAGCTGCATCTCGAGGATTGCGCGGGCCTGCAGCTCGTCGATCTCGAGCAACGTGATGAGCCCGTCGCGGGCATCCTCGACGGTCGACGAGCGGCGGATGAGCGCGATCACCTCGTCGAGAGCATCGAGGGCTTTGAGATAGCCGCGCAGGATGTGCGCGCGCTCCTCGGCCTTGCGCAGGCGGAATGTCGTGCGCCGCACGATGACGTCGATCTGATGCGCGATCCAGGCCGAGATGAAGCCGTCGATGGGAAGGGTGCGCGGGATGCCATCGACGATTGCGAGCATGTTCGCGCCGAAGTTCTCCTGCAGGGGCGTGTGTTTGTAAAGGTTGTTGAGCACGACCTTCGCAACGGCATCCCGCTTGAGCACGATGACGAGCCGCTGGCCTGTGCGACCCGACGTCTCGTCGCGGATGTCGGCGATGCCGCCGAGCTTGCCCTCCTTGACGAGCTCCGCGATCTTGATCGCGAGGTTGTCGGGGTTCACCTGGTATGGCAGTTCGGTGATCACGAGGCAGGTTCGGCCCTGAAGCTCCTCGACGCTCACGACCGCGCGCATCGTGATCGAACCGCGTCCGGTGCGGTAGGCGTCCTGGATGCCCTTGATGCCGAGGATCTGCGCCCCGGTCGGGAAGTCCGGACCCTTCACGCGCTGGAGGAGGGCTTCGAGGAGCTCCTCGCGCGAGGCATCCGGGTGTTCGAGGGCCCACAATGCGCCAGAGGCGACCTCGCGCAGGTTGTGCGGCGGGATGTTGGTTGCCATGCCGACCGCGATGCCCACCGAGCCATTGACGAGCAGGTTGGGGAACCGCGCCGGCAGCACGTCGGGCTCGAGAGTACGACCGTCGTAGTTGTCGGAGAAGTTGACGGTGTCCTCGTCGATGTCGCGGACCATCTCCATCGCGAGCGGCGCCATCTTGGTTTCGGTGTACCGGGCGGCCGCGGCGCCGTCGTTGCCGGCCGACCCGAAGTTGCCCTGCCCGAGGGCGAGTGGGTAGCGGAGGTTCCACGGCTGCACGAGGCGCACGAGGGCGTCGTAGATCGAGGAGTCGCCGTGCGGGTGGAATTGGCCCATGACCTCGCCGACGACGCGGGCGCTCTTGGAGAACGACCGGTCGGGACGGTAGCCGCCGTCGTACATCGCGTAGATGACTCGGCGGTGCACGGGCTTGAGTCCGTCGCGCACCTCAGGCAGTGCACGCCCGACGATGACACTCATCGCGTAGTCGAGGTACGACCGCTGCATCTCGAGCTGGAGATCGACCTGCTCGATCTTGTCGTGGCTCAGGTCGATCTCGCGGCCCGCGACCTGCGGTTCAGCATCGTCTGGAGTTACTTCATCGGCCATGTCTGGTGAGTCCTTAGTGAGTGAGCGGGTGCGACCGGGGCGCGCTGCGCCCGAGCGAACCGAGGTCAGATATCGAGAAAGCGCACGTCTTTGGCGTTTTTCTGGATGAAGTTGCGCCGAGATTCGACGTTCTCCCCCATCAGGGTCGAGAAGATCTCGTCGGCAGCTAGCGCGTCATCGAGCGTGACTTGGAGAAGGGTGCGGGTCTCCGGGTTCATGGTTGTGTCCCACAGCTCCTTGTAGTCCATCTCGCCGAGTCCCTTGTATCGCTGGATTCCGTTGTCCCTCGGGATGCGCTTGCCCGCGGCCGCCCCGGCAACGAGCAGCGCGTCGCGCTCCCGGTCGGTGTAGACGTACTCGTGCGGCGAGTTGCTCCACTTGAGCCGGTAGAGAGGCGGCTGCGCGAGGTACACGTAGCCGAGGTCGATCAGCGGGCGCATGTAGCGGAAGAGTAGCGTGAGCAGCAGCGTGGTGATGTGCTGACCGTCGACATCGGCATCCGCCATCAGCACGATCTTGTGGTACCGGGCCTTCTCCGGCGTGAAGTCCTCGCCGATTCCGGCGCCAAAGGCGGTGATCATGGCCTGCACCTCGTTGTTGCCGAGCGCGCGATCGAGCCGGGCCTTCTCCACGTTGAGGATCTTGCCGCGCAGCGGCAGGATCGCCTGGGTCTCCGGGTCGCGGCCCTGTACGGCGGAGCCACCGGCCGAG
>JAJAZI010000060.1 GCA_026785785.1 Microbacteriaceae bacterium | reverse complement strand
GACTTGGACTCGAACCAAGAACCTGCCGATTAACAGTCGGCTGCTCTGCCAATTGAGCTATCGAGGATCGCTGAAACAGCTTGATTACCTTACCAAACCCCCGCCATGTGCAAAATCGACACGGCGGTCACCGTGAAACCGGCGGCACGATTCGGGTCGGCAGCAGGTAGCTAGGGGTGGGCGCCGGCACCGATGTCCCGGGGAGCGGGGTGCCGGTGGCCGGATCGATGGGGAGCACGGAGATGCTACCTGCCGCTCGCACGCCACCAGGAGGTAGGCGCCGTCGATCGCGAGGTGGCGCGGCCAGTTGCCGCCGCAATCGACATCCGCGAGGGGGTGATGTCGTCGAGGTTCACGACGGCGATGCGGTTCGACCCGCGGAGGCCCGTGTAAAGGCGGCGTCCGTCGAGCGAGACGACCAGGCCGGCCGCGTGGTCGCCGGCGACCGGTGATCGGGTGCTCTGCCCCGACCGCACGATTACCGGCGTGTCGGAGTCGAGGCAGCCGAGCTCGAGAATCGCGCCCGAGAGCTCGCCGAGCACGAACACGCGCCAGTCCGGGCCGATCGCGAAGTCGCGCGGTCCGGTGCCGGGGGGAAGCCCAATCGAGCGCACAGGGGTGGGGTGGCCGCCGACAAAGCAATGCACGCCCACAGTGTCGCGTCCGAGGTCGGCGGCGAGGACGGTGTCGCCGAGGACCAGAGTCGAGTGCGCGTGCGGGCCGTCCTGGGCGGGGTGCGGTCCCGGCGTGAACGCGCCGGGAGGGACGGTGTCGTACAGGGGCCCGATCGTGCCGTCGAGTCCGAGCGGGAACACGTCGATCTCCCCGGTTCCGTAGTTCGAGGAGAGGAGCCAGTCCGCCGTTGCGGACAGGTGGGTGGTGCCGAGCCGGAGCTACGCTGCCACCCCAGCGGACGCAGGGCCCCGCCACCGGACCTGAAGCCGAGAACCCGGTCCCCGGCCTCGTCGACCGCGTACACGGTTCCTTCGAGCTCACCGTGCTCGACGAACGATGGTGAGGAGGCGGTCGCCGCCACCCCTGCGTAGCTCAGGGACCCGTCGGCGTCCGGACGGAGCAGATCGATCTCGGCGGCATCTCCGCCGCTCGACTCCGTGTACCCGCCGCCGAGGAATGCGGCAGTCAATAGCCTGCCGCCGTGTCGACGATGCCGACGAACCTGCCGTGGCCGAGGAATGCCTCGACATTGGCCCGAATGCGCTCCGCGAGCAGCGGCGCGGTCATGTCGGGCGTGTCTGCCGAGTGCGGGGTGATGATCACGCGCGGCTCGGACCAGAGCGGATGCCCGTCCGGGAGCGGCTCCGGGGCTGTGACGTCCAGCCCGGCGCCGTGGATGCTCGCGGCCGCGAGGGCTGCGGTGAGCGCGTCGGTGTCGATGAGGCCGCCGCGGGCGATGTTCACGAGCACCGCCTGCGGCTTCATCCGGGCGAGCTCGGCAGCCCCGATGAGGCCCGTGGTGTCGGGGGTGAGCGCGGCGGCCACAATGACCACGTCGGCATCCGGCAGCGCCTCGTCGAGCCGATCGGTGGTGATGGTGCGCCGGGCCCCGGGGAACGGCTCCGTGCTGCGGCGCACGACGGTCACGTCGGTGTCGAACGGCTCGAGCAGGCGGAGCAGTTCGACGGCGATTCCGCCCGCGCCGATCAGGACGACGTTCAGCCCGTACAGAGATCTGCCCTCCGGCACGCGCGACCAGCTCGTTGCGCGCACCCGGGTGGGCACGACGCGGAGCAGCGCGAGGGTCAGGGCGAGCGCGTGCTCGGCGACGGGCTGGGAGTAGGCACCCTTCGCACTCGTCCACAGTGGGAGCGCGCGTCCGGCAAACGACGCAAGCACCGTTGCGAATCCGTCCACCCCCGCCCAGGGCAGCTGAATCCATTCGATCTGCGGGTACCGTTCGAGCGAAGCGACGAGCAACTCGGGCTGGTCCAGCGACAGCCAGACAAGGCCACGGGTGGACTCGGAGAGTTCAACGAGCTCTCCCCCGCCGGCCACCACCGCATTGGCGAACGCCTCGACCCGGTGGGGCATGAGCGTGATCGGGCCCGGCGTCGGGTGGGAGTGCTCCGGCACGGCCCCCGCCTGCCTCGCGACGACGGCGCGATGCTGCGGACGGGCCCCGTCCCCGGGGCGGCGGATGCTGCGGTCTGGGCGAATGCTGGTCATGGCGTCCCATCCTCTCGCGTTTGCTACTCGGCCGCGAGGGCGCGTGCGAGGCCCTTGAGGTACGGATGCTCCGGCGCGGCCACGAGCTCCTCGAGCGTGCCGAGCCCGATGATCACGCCGTCATGCAGTACGACGATGTGCTGCGCCACGTCGGTGACGACGGAGAGGTCACTGCTCACGACGACGGCGGAGAACCCCCGGTCGGCCTGCAGCTCGGGGATCACGTTGAGCACGTCGTGGCGCACCATGATGTCGACGCCGCGGATGGGTTCGTCGGCAACCAGCAGTTCGGGGTCGAGGATGAGCGACCGGGCGAGCGCGACCCGCTGCAGCTGGCCGCTGCTGAGCTCGTAGGTCATATGCCCGAGCACCGAGAGAGGCAGGTGCACGGCGTCGATGAGAGTCGCGGCCAACTGCCCGGCCTCCTTCGGATCGAATCGGCGATCGCGCAGGAAGATCGGTTCGGCCACGTTCTCGGCGACCGTGAGGCCCGGGTTCAGCCGCTGGGCGGCATCCTGCGGGAGGTAGCCCACCCTCAGGGTCAGCAGCCGCCTCGCCTTTGCGGTGAGCCTGCGCATGGGGGTGCCCAGCACCGTCAGCGAGCCGCCGCAGATCTGCGCTGATCCCTCCTCGATCGGCCGCACATCGGCGAGGCCGGCGAGAGCCACAGCGAGCGTCGACTTGCCCGATCCCGACTCCCCGATAATGCCGAGCACCTGGCCGGCACGGAGTTCAAACGTGACGCCGTTGACGGCGACGCGCCGTGAGCTCGCGGTCGCCGAGCGGTACTTGACGGACAGGTCATGCGCCGAAATGACCGTGCCATAGGTGCGTGGGCGCACGGGGGGAACCTCGTGGGGCTCACGCATGCTCAGTCCAGTCCTCTCAACCGTCGCAATTCTTCGCGGCGCTCCGCCTGGAGCGCCGGGTTCGGCACCGGCAGAGAGGCGAGCAGACGGCGCGTGTAGGGATGCCGGGGGGTGACCAGCACCTGGGCACCGGTCCCCTCCTCGACGAGCTCCCCGCGGTAGAGCACCGCGATACGGTCGGCGAGCAAGTCGACGACGGCGAGGTCGTGGCTGATGAAGAGGGCGGCGAAACCGAACTCGCGCTGCAGCTCGGCGAACAACTCGAGCACCCGCGCCTGCACGGACACGTCGAGCGCGCTGGTCGGCTCATCGGCAACGAGCAGCTTGGGCTGCAGTGCAATGGCTCGGGCGAGACTCGCCCGCTGGCGTTGCCCGCCGCTGAGTTCGTGCGGGAATCGGTCGCCGAATGCCTTCGGGAGTTGCACTGCCTCGAGCAGCTCGTCGACCCTGGTCCGCGCCGCGGCGGCGTCCCCGGCCCGCCCGTGCACGATCAGTGGCTCCGCGACGCACTCGGCGATCGTGAGGCGCGGGTTGAAGCTCGACGCCGGGTCTTGGAATACAAAGCCGATATCCGCACGCAGGGTGCGGAACGCACGTTCGCGGAGACCTCGCACCTCGGTGCCCAGCACCTTCAAGCTGCCGCCGGTAACTGCCGTCAGCCCGGCGATTGCCCGGCCGATCGTGGTTTTCCCCGAGCCGGATTCGCCGACGAGTCCGAGTACCTCGCCCTGCGCGATCGTGAAGCTGACGCCATCGACGGCGCGGAAGCCGGGCCTGCCGAGTCGCCCCGGGTACTCGATGACCAGTTTTCTGCCCTCCACCGCCACCTCGTGGTTGGCAAAGGATCGCGCGATCGCGCGGGAGGTGGTGTCCTCGGTGCCCTGGCCGATGAACGGCACGGATCCGAGCAGCTTCTTGGTGTAGTCGTGCTGCGGGCTCTCGAACAGGGTTGTCGCGTCGGCGGATTCGACGATCTTGCCCTCGTACATCACGACGACTCGATCGGCGAGGTCGGCGACGACGCCCATGTTGTGGGTGATCAGCACGATTGCGGTACCGAATTCATCGCGGCAGCGGCGGAGCAGGTCGAGGATCTCGGCCTGCACGGTCACGTCGAGCGCCGTCGTCGGCTCGTCGGCGATGAGCACGTCGGGGCGGTTCGCCAGCGCCATGGCGATCATCACCCGCTGGCGCTGCCCGCCCGAGAGCTGGTGGGGATACTGGTTGATGCGCGCCTCGGGGTCGGGGATGCGCACCTCGTCCAGGAGCTCGAGCACGCGGGCGCGCGCCTTGGACCGGCCCATGCGCTGGTGCAGCATCAGCCCCTCGGCGATCTGGGCGCCGACGGTGTAGACCGGGTTCAGCGACGACATCGGCTCCTGGAAGAT
>JAJAZI010000059.1 GCA_026785785.1 Microbacteriaceae bacterium | reverse complement strand
GTCCGAGCTCGAGCTCGACCCGGAGCAGCGCTGGTACCGGCTCGACATCGAGGCGACGAGCCGCGGCGGGATGCTCGACACCGAGGGCACCGTGGAGTTTCGGGCCTTCTCCCGCGCCGACGGGTCCGCGAGCGAACAGCATGAGGTGAGTCGCTTCGTGCGTGAGAGGCGCCGCTGGGTCTACCTCGACGGTGTCTGAGCTGCGGCTGCCGCGCGGACCGGGGCCATCGAGTGGTGCGCGGACCGGGGCCATTGAGTGGTGCCGAGGACTTCGCAGATCGGGGCTCGTGGCGGCGTCTGTTCGCAGACCTGCGCCACGGCGATCACGAGGGAACCCGATGATCCCCCGCCGTAGCATTCACGTCGGGTCGTGAGTGCCGATGCCGGTGGAGGCCGCAGTCTCCGCATCGAGATCGCGACACAACCCGGCACCGTTGGCGGGGGATCGTTCGGGTGCAACACCCACTGACCATGTTGCGCACCTCCGGCGGGCGCAACCAGTGACAAAGGTCCCGTGCGCGGTATGCCCGTGCGGGCGCGACGGGCGAGGCGGCATCCGAAATTCTGCCTATGATTGTGCGAACAAATGGGAAAGGCACCGGATGGGCGAGCAATCGGGCAACGAAGTGCGCGGTCTTCTGCATGGCCGGTATCGGCTGCTGAAGCTGCTCGGTCAGGGCGGGATGGCGAAGGTCTTCCAAGCCCACGACGAGTTTCTCGGGCGTGACGTCGCGGTCAAAGTGTTCCGCTCCAACGCCGTCGCTGAGAACGACCTGCGCCGCCAGAAGGACGAGATCAACGTGCTCGCCGGTTTAGGCCATCACAGCCTTGTGACGCTCCTCGATGCCGCCGTCGACAATTCGGTGCCGGGCGAACCCCGCATCTTCTTCGTGATGGATCTCGTCGAGGGCGTCGATTTGCGAGAGCGGATCGAGAAAAGCGGGCCTGTCTCGCCGCGCCACATCGCGCAGATCGCGCGCGACCTCGCCGAGGGCCTCGAGTTCGTGCACAACCGCGGCATCGTGCACCGCGACATCAAGCCGGCCAACATCCTCATGGTCTATTACGACGACAATGCGACGACGGCCCGCGCGCGGCTCACCGACTTCGGGATCGCGCTGCGCGCGGAATCGACCCACATTTCGGCGGAGAACGCCATTACCGGTTCGGTCGCCTACATCAGCCCGGAGCAGGCGCTCGGCGAGCCGATGGGAGCTCCGACCGACATCTACTCGCTCGGCCTCGTGCTGCTCGAGTGCTTCACGGGAGCGGTCGAGTATCCCGGCCCAGCGGTGCAGTCCGCCGTCGCGCGACTCCTCCGTCCCCCAAAGTTGACTTCGGTACTCTCGCCGGAGTGGCGGGAGATTCTTGCCGCGATGACGGCCCGCGAGCCGGCCGATCGACCGGATGCCGGCGAGCTGGTCAAGGCGTTCCGGCAGATGGTCTCGGCCGAGTCGGGCCGCCACGCCGGCCCAGTGGATGCGCCGAACGAGGCAGGACGGATGGATGCCGTTCTCCGCTACGACCTGCTCGATACCCCTCCCGACGGCAGCTTCGACCGGATCACCGCGGTCGCCGCGAGGGTGTTCGGGGTGCCGTTCGCGATCGTCAGCGTCGTGGATACCGACCGCGTGTGGTTCAAGTCGAGGCACGGCGTCGATGCGGAGCAGATCGGGCGAGACCCGGGACTGTGCGCGTCGGCGATCCTGCAGGACGAGCCATGGATCGTCGAGGATGCCCGTACCGACCCGCGCGCGCTCGCTAACCCGCTCGTCGCGGGGGAGTTTGGGATGCAGTTCTACGCCGGAGTTCCACTGACTACCCGTGACGGCTTCAGCCTCGGCACCCTGTGCGTGATGGACGTCAAGCCGCGCACGGTGACCGCGGCCGAGATCGCAACGCTCGAGGACCTCGCTGCGATGGTGATGCGCGAACTCAACCTGCGCTGGGAAACGCGGCGCGCGGCCGGGGAGCTCGCATCCGCAGCTCTTCGACAGCACGCCCCGTGACGGCAGCGATGACCTCGGCGTCGTTGTCGACGTGGAGGATTGCGGAGAGCCCCGCTACGTCCCGATCCCAGTCGCGGATGTAGCCGCTGTAGCCGCAGGGTCGACCGCTTTGGCTGGATGAACTTCGCGCTCTCGTGCTGCTGAGGTTCACCAGCGAAGCGGAAGGCGCCTGGGCCGCCGAAGGGGTGCTGGGTGAAACCCGAACCCAAACAGCCACCGGGTCTGGCTGAACGCCGCGCCCGTGCCGAATCCGAAGGCGGCGCGCGCCGTGATCCGGAATAGAAATGCAGCGCCCCGTTCGGGGACTGCCTGAAGATGCGAGCAATCGATAGGTTTCGGTGAACCCGCGAGGAGCCCGATGACCACCCCGACAACATCCATGCACGATCGCGCACCCGGTGCGCTCGTGATCGAGCAGCTCCTGAGTCTTCAGAGCAGCGTGTCGCCGCGCTCGGGAGCCGCCCGCTTCTTCGGTGTCTCGCCGCTCCCCGACGACAACGCCTCGTGGTACCTCGGGGCGCTGGGCGAGATCGCCGTCGGCGACATCCTGAGGCGGCTGCCCGACGGTTGGACGGCCTTCCACGCGCTGCCGGTCGGCACGAAGGAGTCCGACATCGACCACATCGTCGTCGGCCCGGGAGGCGTTTTCGCGATCAACACCAAGCGCCACCGAGGCAAGCCGATCTGGATCGCCGACCGCACGTTCATGGTGTCCGGCCACAGGCAGCCGCACCTGCGCAACGCCGAATACGACGCCGACCGGGTCGCGCGCCTGCTGGGCGATCGGATGCCGGTGCCCGTGCATCCGATGATCGTGCTTGTCGACCCGAAGTCGATCAACATGAAGAAGGCCCCGAAGCGGGTCAAGGTGATCGAGGCGCGCCACCTCGCGCGCTGGCTCGTGAAGCGCCCGACGGTCCTGGCGCCCGACGTAATTCGGGAGGTCACC
The DNA here is from genome assembly GCA_026785785.1 of Microbacteriaceae bacterium. Taxonomy (GTDB): domain Bacteria; phylum Actinomycetota; class Actinomycetes; order Actinomycetales; family Microbacteriaceae; genus Marisediminicola. Next base: position 1,595 of record JAJAZI010000059.1, on the reverse strand, counting down.
GCGGTGCTCGCCGACCCGACGACGTGGCGGGCCGCGACGACCCCGGGCCCCGACCTGATGGTGCGGTTTGCGCTGCTCGACCGCGAGGTGCGGTCGGCGCGGCGGCTGCAGAGGCTGTGGGTGCTCGGTTTCTCCGCGGCCGCGGCCGGGGGCCTGTTCGCGTTGCTGCAGCTCGTGCCACAACTGGTGATGGCGTCTTTCGGGCTCTAGCTGCCTGCTAGTTGACGATGAAGTACGCGATGGCGGCGAGGCCGACCACGACGATCACGATGCGCAGCACGATCGGGGGCAGGCGCTGGCCGACCCAGCCGCCGATCTGTCCGCCGAGGATCGCGCCGATGGCGATCACGCCGGCCGCGAGCCAGGCAACTTGCGAGATGAGCACGAACACGATGGCCGCGGCGCCGTTCGCGGTGGCGGCGAGCACGTTCTTGTAGGCGTTCGCCCGCTGAAGCGATCCCGGCAGCAGGATTGACAGGGAGGACAGCAGGATCACGCCCTGGGCTGCGCCGAAGTATCCGCCGTAGACGCCGGTGAGTGCGGTCGTCGTGAAGAGCGCGACCTTGTTGCTCGGCTCGGCCTCGCCACGGTCGAGGCGGCGCGCGGCGATCGCGCGCTTGATCCGCGGACCGAACACGACGAGCAGCAGGGCGAGCACGATGAGCGCGGGCACGATTGTGTCGAAGACCTCGGCGGGCAGTTGCAGCAGGAGCAGCGCGCCGGAGAGCCCGCCGATCGCGGAAAAGGTCGCGAGAGCCAAGACAGGCTTCAGCTGGCCCTTGAGCTCCTTGCGGTACGCGATCGCCCCGCTGATCGAGCCGGGAAAGACGCCGACGTTGTTCGTGACGTTGGCGAGCACCGGAGGATAGCCGAGGGCGAGTAGCACCGGGAAGGTGATGAGCGAGCCGGATCCGACGACCGTGTTGATGATCCCGGCGAGAGTGCCCGAGACGAACAAGACGACGACTTCCACCCAGCTCATTCGGCGCTGCCGGGGGCGGATGCTGCGGATGAACTCACGGTGGACCCTCTGCTGTGCTGGATGGGTGAGGGCAGCCGATGCCGTCGATCTTCATCGTGCCACGCGCACAGTGCGGTGAGGAAATCCGTGCCGAGTACCGAAACCCCGGCGAATCACGCTGGGGTTCCGGTATCGACGTCCATTGCGGCCTACTGGCAGCCCCCCAGCAACTGGTATCTGTGACCGGTCTGCCGGTGCTCGAGCACCCCGCCATTCGAGTCGCAGATCGCGTTGACGAGCAGCGCGTAGCCCTCGCCAATCTCAAAGTTGCCGTTCTCTCCGGCGAGGCGAAGCCCTCGACCGTTCCGCGGGGAACGAAGGCCCAGTGCCGCGGAGCCTCGGGGGGCACGCTGGGCTGTCGGGCCCAGTTGCCCTTGATGATTGAACCGTCCGTGCGGTTGGATCCACACGCGGGGGCCTGGTCATACGCGCGCCATGACCTGATTGCAAGGGGCGAAGTGGTCATAGCTTGAGGGTCTATCGTGGCGAGAATGAAAAGGGTCACGCACGCGGGTGGATCGATCGTCACGGGGAGCGCGGTCGCCGACGCCCTGCTCGACTACGCAACACAGAT
>JAJAZI010000058.1 GCA_026785785.1 Microbacteriaceae bacterium | reverse complement strand
GTGCTACTCGCCGCCGTCGCCGCGGTAGCCGCCCGGAGTCCGCGTCGGGCAGGCGGGTGGCGCGGCGGTTGGGCCGGGGGCATCCGCCTGGGACTGGCCGGCGGGGTGCTCGCCGCCACCGCCGACGTCTTCATGCTGACCGGCGTGCGTGTCGGCGACGTGTCGATCATCGGGGTTCTCGCCGCGCTGTGCTCAGCGGTCACGGTCGTGCTCGCCGCGGTGGTCCTGCGCGAGCGGCTCGCGCCCCCGCAGGTCGTCGGCCTCGTTCTCGCGGTCGCCGTGGCGGGGCTGTTCGCGGTCGGCTGACCGCGGCGGGCTGTTCGCCGGACGGCTGACCACGGCGGACTGTTCGCCGGTCAGCTGACCACGCTCCGCTAATCGTGCCGGGATGCGGCCGTACGGGGGCTCTACTGGCGGAGCTTACCGACGCCGGGAACGAACCGGCCGACCTCCGCGGCGTAGTCCCGGTAGCCCGGATGCTCGTCGAGCAGCATCCGCTCCTCCCACCGCGACTTGACCGCGAGCAGCACGAAGAGCCCCAGCCAGAGCACGAGGTGCCAGACCGACGCGCCCAGCAGCACGAGGCCGATGCCGCCGACCAGGAGACCGGTGTAGATCGGATGCCGCACCCATCCGTAGAGGCCGCCCGTGACGAGCGGCGCCCGGTCGCGCGGGATCGGGCTCGCGGTCAGTGCCGGGCCGAGGCCGAGCACGCCGAGAATGGCGATCACCAGTCCGGCGATGCCGAGAAGGATGCCGACCGTCAGAACGGCCGGCGAGAGCGGCCAGAGCGTTCCGTGCGGGATGAGCACGAGCGCGGCGATGAGGAGGAGTTGCACCGCCACGAGCCCGGCGGCGAGGGAGCGCTTCATGGGTTGAGGCTACGCCCTGATGGCGGTGTCGACAGGGGGCCGCCCCGTCCGGTGTCGCTAACGACGGAGCAGAGCGCCCGCACGCGGTGTTTCGCCCCGGCGTTGCCGCTCTCGGTGGCGGGACAGGCCTGCCGGCTCCGACTTTGGCGACACCGTTCATCGCGCGCCGCGCCGCGCGGCACGACACCGTCCAACCGCATTCGCGCATTCGCGCAACCGTGCAAGCGTGCACGCGTGCAAGAGTGCACTGGCACAGGCACAGGCACAGTTCGCGCGCCGCCCAGCAACCAACCGGTGGCAGACTGGAGGTGTCCACACGCAAAGGAGACACCCGTGCCAGATTCCACCACCTCGTCCACCCAAGGCTCCGTCGCGACGGCGCGCAAGCCGAAGCGCCACTTCGACCTCGCCGAGACCGATGCCGCTGCGACCGCCTCCGCGCGCGACGACGCACCGAGCGTGATCCGTGCGACGGCCAAGCCAGCCGCCGCCGCACCCGAGGTCGCCCCGGTCGCCCCGGCCGCCCCGGTCACTCCGGCCGTTGTGGCCCGCAAACCCGTCGCGATGATCCCGCTGGTCGCCGCATCCGCACCGTCCGGCTCGACCTCCGACACGGCCGAAGGCACGGCTGAGGGTGGATGCTGCGGAGGCGGCTGCTGCTCCTGAGCCCCGCTGGCCGCTAACCCTTGGCCTGCCTGCCCCGCTGGCGCTGCATCCGAACACCACGCTGATGCGCGCGCCTACGGTTCGGCGAAGCGGGCATCCGCCCACCTCGCTGGTGCCAACCCCGCCCCTACAACTGGTCGGCGCTCACCGCAAAGGTGTCGCAGGCGCCGGGCTCGTTGTTGTAGCCGGTCATGAACCACCTTTGGCGCTGCTCGCTCGAGCCATGCGTCCAAGTCTCGAGGTTGACCCCGCCGCCGGCCGACCTCTGAATCCGGTCCTCGCCGACCGCCGATGCCGCACTCAGCGCATCCTGGATCTGCTGCGGGGTGACGGGCTCGAGGTACGGCGTTCCGGAGTCGTCCTCGGTCTCGGATGCGCCCCGCACCCAGGCGCCCGCGAATCAATCCGCCTGAACCTCGAGGCGGGTCGTGTCGGAGCCAGGTCCGGTGTCGGAGCGGTCGGTTCCCTCGAAGCGGCCGGCGGTCTGCTGCAGATGGTGGCGGTACTCGTGGGCGACGACGTAGAGCTCGGCGAGCGGTCCGCCGCTTGCGCCGAACCGGTCACGGAGCACGTCGTAGAAGGTCGTCTCGATGTAGATCGTCTCGTCGGGCGGGTAGTAGACCGGCCCGACAGCGCTTGTGGCGTTGCCGCAGGCCGTCGTCGTGGCGCCGTCGAACAGCATGAAGTCCGGCTCGCGGAAGTCGATGCCAACCGTCGGCGCGGCCTCGGTCCAGTAGTCGTCGAGTGACAGCAGCGCTCCGGCCATGCGGCAGTCGACGCTCTCGTTGGCCTCGGCGCCAGTCTGGCACTCGCTGAGCTCGGAATCCTCCTGGCCGGGTCCGCCCGTGCCGCCTGTGCCGCCTGTGCCGAGGATGCCCGCCAGGTCGAACCCAGCTATCTACGACAGCAGGAAGATCGAGACTACTGCTATGCCGCCACCGCCCACCGCCAGTCCCGTGGTGCGGCCGCAGCGTCGAACTCGACTGTTACTGATGTTCAAGTCGTCGTTGAACGTCATGGATTCACGTTACCTACTGCCGGCCGCTTTCATCATTCAGGAGTCCAGCCAGCCCGACCACTTTCATCATTCAGGAGTCTGGCCAGCCCGCCCACTTTCATCATTCAGGAGTCTGGCCAGCCCGACCACTTTCATCATTCAGGAGTCTGGCCAGCCCGGCCGCCGCATTCACGCATGTATTTGCCGACTCGGGGTGAATAGCCGCCTGGAGCACGGCGGCACGCCAGATCATTGCGCCGACAACCGGCATCCGCCCCCGGCTCCTGAATGATGAAAGCCCTGTACCGGCCTGGACCAACTCCGGCCTACCCAAACTCCTGAATAATGAAAGCCCAATACCGGCCTAAATCAACTCCGGCCTACCCAAACTCCTGAATGATGAAAGCGCAGCCGGGCCGGAATTGACCGACCGTCGACGTTGTTGTGGACTAGACACCCCATCATTCACAGAAATGAGGACCCCATGGCCACCGTCGAACTGACGCAGGATGTATTCGAGAAGACCGTCACGAGTCCCGGCATCACCCTTGTCGACTTCTGGGCGGACTGGTGTGGGCCGTGCAAGGCCTTCGCCCCGATCTACGACGCCGCGAGCGAGCAGCACTCCGACGTGACCTTCGCGAAGGTCGACACCGAGGCCGAGCAGGCCCTCGCCGGCTCCGCGGGAATCACTTCGATCCCCACGCTCATGGCGTTCCGTGACGGCGTGCTCGTCTTCTCCCAGCCGGGCGCCCTGCCCGCCCCGGCGCTCGAGCAGATCATCACCGCCGTGAAGCAGCTCGACATGGACGTTGTCCACGCCGAGATCGCCGCGCAGCGCGGCACCTTTGAGGCGACCGAGTAACTACCAGCGCTGTGCGGGTGACGCCGCAATGATCTCCCGCAGTGCGCGTCTGAGCTCCCCGGTCTCCGGTGCGGGCGGGCACCTGTTCGCCTCGGGATGGTTCGCCTTCTCCCAGATGGCACTACCCGCAGGGGTGAGCGCGACCACGCGTCGGCGCGCGTCCTCCGGCGAGCGCGCCCGCTCGATGTAGCCGTCGCGTTCGAGCTGCTCGGTGTAGCCGTCGCGTTCGAGCCGCTCGAGGGCGCGGGACAGGTTCTGGCTTCTTCCGTTCACTGTGCTCCCCCCGACAGGGCGGGTCGTCACGCGACCTGTGTCAATATTAATCTCGTTCGGCAGCCAGATCACGGATGGGATTGACATGAAGAACGCGGATCGCGCCGGCAATGACCTTCTCCGCCAAACGGTCGTCGCGGTGAGCGCCGTCGTCGCAATCGTCGGGTCGTTCATCGGCTCGGGGGCCGCGGGCGGAACCCCGATTCAGGATGCCGCGGGCGGCGCGCTCGCGACGGACGCGACCCCGATCGCTCCCGGCGGCGCCGCCTTCGGCATCTGGTCGGTCATCTACCTCGGGCTCATCGCCTACGCGATCTGGCAGTTCCTGCCCGCGCAGAAGTCCGACCCGCGCCAGCGGCTGCTCGGCTACCCGATCGCGGCGAGCCTCATCCTCAACGCGGCGTGGATCCTCAGCATCCAGTTCGACCTGCTGCCGCTCAGCGTTCCCGTGATCGTGCTGCTGCTCGCCGTGCTCGTCTACACCTTCCGACTGACGATCGTGACGCGGCCGCGCACTCTCGTCGAGGCGCTCGTCGCCGACGGCACCGTCGGCCTCTACCTCGGCTGGGTCTGCGTCGCGACGGCGGCGAACATCACCGCATGGCTGGTCGCCACCGGATTCGATGGGTTCGGTCTCGACTCGGATGCCTGGGCTGTCGGGGTGATCGCGGTCGCGGGCCTCGTCGGCGTGCTGCTCGCCTTCAGTGGCCGCGGACGGCTCGGTCCCGCGATCTCGCTCTCCTGGGGACTCGCCTGGGTCGCCGTCGCCCGCGTCACCGGCGAACTCGTCTCCCAGCCCGCCGCGGCCGCCGCGCTCGTCGCCGTCATCGCAGTCATCGGCTTCACCGTGGCACTGCGGCTGATGACCCCGAAACTGTCCGCGTCTGCCGCGACCGCGTGAGCGGGATCGCCGCGCTCCCGAGGGTGCATTCCGCCCGCGCACGCTGGATAGGCCTGCTTTTCATCAGTATCGCGGTCGCGCTGATCATCGTCGACTCGACGATCATCAATGTGGCCATCCCGTCGATCGTGGCCGACCTCGGCATCACCTCCACGCAGGTTCAATGGGTGCAGGAGAGCTACACCCTGGTCTTCGCCGCCCTGCTGCTGGTCTTCGGCGCCCTGGCCGACCGCTACGGCCGACGACGGATTCTGCTGACCGGCGTCGTGGTGTTCGCCTCGGCATCCGTCCTCGCCGCCTTCGCCTCCAGCGGCGACCTGCTGATCGGATCGCGCGTGATCCAGGGCGTCGGCGGAGCGATGGTACTGCCGACAACCCTGTCGATCATCAACGCGACGTTCCGCGGTCGGGATCGGGCGATCGCCTTCGCGATCTGGGGTTCGACGATCGGTGGCATGGTCGCCGTCGGGCCGCTGCTGGGCGGCTGGCTCACCACCTACTACTCATGGCGGTGGGCGTTCGGCATCAACGTGCCGCTCGGGATCATCATCATCGTCGGCGTGCTCCTCTACGTGATCGAGACGAAGGATGCCGGCGAGCCGCGACGCATCGACGTGGTTGGCGCGATCCTGTCGGTGTTCGCGAGCGCGAGCCTGGTCTTCGGGCTGATCGAAGGGCGCACCTTCGGGTGGTGGACCACGAACGAAGCACCGACGATCGGAACCTGGACCTGGCCGTTCGATCTCTCGCCGATTCCGCTGGTGTTCCTCGTGACCATCGTCTCGGGAATTGCGTTCGTGCGCTGGGGCATCCGTCGGCAACGGGCCGGAGCATCCACCCTGCTCGCTTTCGGCCTCTTCCGCATCGCCTCGTTCCGCAACGGCAACATCGCCGCGCTCATCGTGTCGCTGGGCGAGTTCGGCATCATCCTCTCGCTCCCGTTGTGGCTGCAGAACGTGCTCGGGTACACCGCGTTGCAGACCGGGTTCGTGCTGCTCGCCCTCGCGATCGGCTCCTTCGTTGCGAGCGGTGTCGCCGGGGCGTTCGGCAACCGTGTCTCGCCCGAGACCATCGTGCGCATCGGCCTGATCGCCGAGATTCTCGGCGTCGTGGGTCTCGGCGTCGCCATCTCGCCCGAGGCGACCTGGCTCAGCATCGTGCCGTTCCTTTTCGTCTACGGGCTGGGCGTGGGCCTGGCCACGGCGCAGCTGACGAGCGTGGTGCTCAAGGACGTTCCGGTCGCTCAGAGCGGGCAGGGATCCGGCACCTCGAGCACCGCACGCCAGATCGGCTCGGCACTCGGCATTGCCGTGCTCGGCACGATCCTGTTCACCTCGGTCGGCACTTCACTCGACGCGAAACTGAGCGACCTGCCCGCCGAGGCCCGCACGCAGATCGTGGCCACCGTCGTCGACAGCGCGGGTGCCGCGATTCCCTCGCTCGATGCGGAGGGCGCCGAGATCGCGGATGCTGCCCGAGCGGCGTTCAGCGAAGGCACAAGGTACTCCGCGTTCGCCGCGGCCGGGTTCCTCGTCATCGGGCTGCTGGCGACACTTCGGCTCTCGGCGCGCCTGCACGAGCCGGAGGAGCCGGGCGATCCGGGCGAGCCGGAGGAGCCGGGCGATCCGGGCGAGCCGGAGGAGCCAGCGGCCACCCAGGAACCGAGGGAGCCAGCAGCGACCTGACCTGCCGGCCGTCACCCGATCGCGACCGCCACGACGCGGGCCAGCCGCTTGCGCACGAGGTGATCGCTCGCGTCGACCTTGTGCACCATCACGTGCCGCATCTGCTCGACGATCCGCAGGCCGCCGGGCATCATGAACGGATCAAGCGAGCCGTAGACGATCTCCACCGGCACGGTCACCGAGGCGATGTCGCTCACCGTCGTCTGCGACTCGATCGCGTTCTCGAGTGACAGCACGAAGGCGTTCCAGTTGCGGGCGCTCACCTCGAGCACGTTCTTGATCGGCGAGATGCGCGCGAGCATCGCCGCGTTGCGCATCGTGAAGTTCTGGTTCGTGCGCAAAAACTCGTACGCCTTGAGGTACAGCCCCATGGCGGCGCGCTCGACGGGATCGCCGAGGGCCTGCGGGTTTACGTACACCGGCGGGCTCACGAGCACGAGCTTGGAGACACGCTTGCGGTTGGTCGCGGCGTAGCGGCTCGCGATCAAGCTCCCCATCGAGTGCCCGACGAGCACGAATGGATGCCGCAGCCGCAACGCGTCGAGCGTGTCCTCGAGCGCTTCGACGTGCTCCTCGATCGTGAACGTCGCCGACTCCGGAGCGATGGACTCGCCGAAGCCCAACAGGTCGACCGCGATCACGCGGTGCCGGTCGGTGAGGAGCGGGATGAGGTTCTCGAAGGTGACCGCCGACGACGCGATTCCATGCACGAGCACGACCATCGGGCCGGCGCCCTCATCGATCGCGACATGCAGCGGCGGGGTCTTCACCCGACGGAGTCGATCGAAAAAGGTCACTGCTTGATTATGTCTGCCGCACGTTGACGACGGCTTCGCGCCGCCTCGTAGTGTGGAGGGATGGACAGCAGTGTAACGAGCGCACGGCCGCCCGGTCTCGTCCGTCGGTTCCTCGGCGGAATGGGCTACCTCGTCCGCGGACTCCGCCTCTGGGTCACGTCCCCGCGGCTGATGCTGCTCGGCGCGCTGCCCGCGCTCGTCGTCGGGCTCGTCTTCGCTTCGGCGCTGGTGCTGTTCGCGATGAACCTCGAGTCGCTCGCCACCTGGATCACCCCGTTCGCGGACCGCTGGGACGACCCGCTGCGCGCCGGCACCCGGTTCGCCGCCGGCACCGCGCTCGTCGCGGTGACCGTGCTGCTCGCCGTGTACACCTTCGTCGCTGTGACGCTCACGGTCGGCGACCCGTTCTACGAGCGCATCTGGCGCGCGGTGGAACAGCGGATGGGCGACGCCCCGGCCGACCTCGACGAGCCGGTCTGGCGCTCCGCGGCGCGCGGCATCAGCAGCGGCATCCGGCTGTTCGCCCTCACCTTTTCGGTCGGCCTCTCGCTCTTCGCCGTGAGCTTCATCCCGGTCGTCGGCCAGACGGCGGTCCCAGTGCTCGGCGCCCTGCTGGGCGGCTGGTTCCTCACGCTCGAGCTCACCGGTTTCGCGTTCGACGCGCGCGGCCTGCGCCTGCGCGACCGGAGGCGGATGCTGGGGGCCCGGCGCGCCTCGACCCTCGGCTTCGGGGTGCTCACCTACCTGCTCTTCCTCGTTCCGTTCGGCGCGATCGTCATCATGCCCGCCGCCGTCGCCGGCGCGACGATGCTCAGCAGGGACGCCCTCGCCGCGAATCAGCTCGCCGCTACATCACGGTCGGCGGATCCCGCTACCTCGTGATCTCGCTCAGGGCCTCGACGAGCGTGGATCGGGTCGCCAGGGGCAGCACCGCCGGTTGAGCAGCACCGCCGGTTGAGCAGGTCACGCGGCGACCGTGTCGAAACTCGCACACCAGAGCTGGTTTCGACACGCGCGCCAGAGCGCGCTGCTCAACCGGCAGAACGCGACACGCGCGCCAGAGCGCGCTGCTCAACCGGCAGAACGCAGCCGCAGTCTCAGTCTTCAGCGGGCACCGCGAACCACGGCGGGTGCACCGCGACGCGTGGCACGTGCACGGAACCGGCGAGCGCCAGCTTCACGGCGTCGCGGGCCTTGTCGTGCGGCACACCGATGAGGGTCACCGCGTCGAACGGAACCGAGTCCTTGACCAGGAACTCGGCGCTCAGCAGGGCATCAGATTCGTCGTCGGAGATCAGCCGATACAGCATCCGCTTCCAGGTCTCGTCCGTCGCGGCGATCCGGGTGAGCTGGCCGGCCGCGTCGCCGTCGGTCACGACGATGGATGCCTCGTCGGTCGCGACGGTCTTCACGGTACTCACGAGGATGACGAACTCAGCGGCGGCGAGGCCGTGGGCGGTCGGCGCGAGCCGGGGGTCCGTGGATCCCGCGCGCATCGACTCCCAGAGCCTCGCGTTCGGCGAGAGGTAGAACGGCACATGCTCGGCGACGGTCGCGCTGTCCGGGCCGGCGACGGTCGTCGCGCGCCGGGCGGTGCGGGCCTCCTCCGAGGAGACGTCGGTGACCGGGCTCGGCTCGGCGTTCAGAGCACCGCTGCTCAGGATGCCAGGGAGGTTGCTCACGTGCGTCACGTGGTACAGGCGCTGCTCGCCGAGGTTTGGCACGGGCTTGGCCGGGGCGGCGGGGGCGGCCCGCCGGGCCGCGGTAGCCTTCGTGACCGGAGCTCTCAGGCTGCTCGGGGTCGTGCGGAGGCTGGTCGTGGTTCGTGCTGCAGCCCGTTTCACGGGCAGTTTTGCGGAGGCTGGCGTGGGGGGCGCCTTCGGGCTGCAGGCATCGCAGCGGTCCCGGTCAAGTCCATGGATACATTCGTCGATCACATCAAAACCCTACGCGTGTCCGGCACCTCCCCGAGGCGCTGTTCCCTCAGTTTGCAGGCACGGCGGTGGCAGAGCGCCGAGCGAGCCCGGCACGGCCTGGTGGTGGCCGAAGGAGTGCGCGAATCGCGTGCGGCATTCCCAGTGGGCTACTGGCATGCTTGACGCATGGTCACGGTGCAACCACAGGTCAAGCAGCAGTTGTCGTGGGGTCTCATTCCGGCTGCGGGAGTCTCGGCATCCGCGGTCGTCATCTTCGGCCTGCTGAACCTGCCGGCCGGGTACGCGGTACTCGTCGGGAGTCTGATCCTCGCCTTCGTCATCGACCGGTCGCTGGCGAGCGACCTGCTGCTCATCGGGATCGGGATGGGCATCATCTCCACGATCTCGGTCGCCGCCGACATCGGCTACGGCAACATGTTGCTGATGGGCACCGTGCTGACGCTCGCCGTTCTCGTGCCGTTCCTGATCGACCGCTACGGCTACAAGCGGCGCACGATCGTGTTCCCGATCCGCACCGGGCAGAAGTGGTCGACGCTCGAGCGCTCCTACCTCGCAATCGTGCTCGTGCTCGGCTGGACGATCCTGCCGTTCTACTTCATCGGCTCCGGCGCGTACCAGAACTGGCCGGCGATCAGCACGCCCGACGAGATCGCGCGGCTATTCGTCGGCGTCAACGCGGTGGGCATCTGGGACGAGTTGTTCTTCATCTGCACCGTCTTCGCGCTGCTGCGCCGCCACTTCCCGATGTGGCAGGCGAACATTCTGCAGTCGGTGATCTTTGTGTCGTTCCTCTGGGAGCTCGGCTACAAGGAATGGGGACCGCTGCTCACCATCCCGTTCGCGCTGCTGCAGGGGTACATCTTCTCCAAGACGAAGTCGCTCACCTACGTCGTGTGCGTGCACCTGTTGTTCGACCTCGTGGTGTTCCTCGTGCTCGTGCACGCCCACAACCGCGAGTGGCTGCAGGTCTTCTTCTACTGATCGCCATCGCCGTCGCCGTCGCCGCCCCCGTCGCCATCCCCATCCCCATCCCCATCGCCATCCCCATCCCCATTGCGGTCGCCAAAGTCGGAATCCACCGCTCGGAAACCGGATGCTGCCAGCATCCACCCCCGAATCACGGGGCCTCGTCTCGCCCGCCCTCTCCCGCTTCCGACTTTGGCGACGCGTGACCCACTAGAACCCGCGCTTGCGGGCCTGGCCGAGCTTCGCGGCGCGGGAGAAGGTCTTACCGCGCCGGCGCTGCTCGCGCGGTGACGCGCGCAGCTCGGCGGAGGCCGCCTCCCGGCGCAACCGCCGCCACGCCGCGTGCCGGTCGACCGAGAGGGAGCCGTCGTCGATGGCCCCCCGCACGGCGCATCCGGGTTCGGTGTCGTGCCGGCAGTCCCGAAATCGGCAGTTCTCGGCGATCGCGCCGATGTCGGAGAACGCCTCGTCGACGGCATCCGGATCGGTCCAGAGCCCGACCGCGCGGATACCCGGGGTGTCGATGATCACGCCGCCGCCGTCGAGCACGTGCAGTTGGCGGGAGGTGGTGGTGTGGCGTCCTTTGGCGTCGCCACGCACGTCCCCGGTGTACGCCTCGTCACGGCCGAGCAGCGCGTTGGTGAGGGTCGACTTGCCGGCGCCCGACTCGCCGAGGAGCACGGCCGTGCTGCCGACGAGCGCGTCACGGAGCGCGTCGATGCCGATGCCCTCGAGCGCCGACGTCACGACGATCGCGACCCCCGGATGCTGCGCGGCAAGCTGATCGAGATCCGGTGGGTGCGCCGACGCGGCCTTGGTGAGCACGATCATCGGCGTCGCCCCCGCGTCGACGGCGAGGGCGATGCTGCGGTCGAGGCGGCCCGGCTTCACAGGGCGGTCGAGTCCGCAAGTGATGAGCACGATGTCGACGTTCGCGGCGAGCGACTGGTCGCGGGCGCCGATGTGGGCGCCGTGCCGTCGCAGCAGCGACGCGCGCGGCAGCACGGCCACGGCCGACCGGCTGGCCTCCTCGACCGCAAGCCAGTCGCCGACGGTTGGCGCGAGGCCGGGGCGAGCGGGGGTGCGGATGCTGAGCGGGCCGTCGCTCGTCGCGATCAGCAGGGTCGCGCCGTCGTGACGGATCACGCGGGCGGGGAGGGTGTTTTCGGGGAGCAGGGCGCTCCAGCTGTCGCTCCAGCCGAATGGCAGGAGGGAAGAGAAATCTGGCAATTGAATACCTCATCGATCGGTGCCCGAGAGGGCGGGGCGCCCTCGATCGAGGGCGCTACAGGGAGGGGGAGGAAGCGGCGGATACGGGCGCACAGACAATCATTGTCATCACCCCTTCCCTGCCGGTCGTTCCCCTCACGATTGAGGTAATTTGAGGCTACCCTCCCGGCGTTCCGTTGACGAGAATTGAAATGGAATCGAGAGATGAGGAGTTCGAGATGCCCGCATCGGAGGAGATGCCCGACACGCTCCGCCGGTCGGACAGGCACGCCCAGTCGCTCTGGTCGAAGGCGCACGACTCGGCCGTCGACAGCTATGGGGAAGGCGAGCGAGCCCACCGCACCGCCTTCGCCTCGCTCAAGCACGAGTACGAGAAGGTCGGCGACCACTGGGAGAGAAAGGCCCAGTCGGGGCCGTCCGACTCGGGGGCCGCCGGCAAGCGCGGCACCGGCCAGACCAGGGGCGGGGTAGATGCGAACGCCTCGAAGGAGCATCTGATGGACCTCGCGCGGCGCCTCGACGTGAAGGGGCGCTCTTCGATGAACAAGTCCGAGCTCATCGACGCGTTGCAGAAGGCGAACACGCGGGAGACCCGCAAGAGCCGCTGAGCGGGCGGCCGGCTGAGCCGCGTCGTTGTCGTCAAAGTCGGAACCCCGCCCCCGTGACCGGATGCTGCCCTCAGCCACCCCTGGAATCACGGGCCTCGCCTCGCCCAGCGCCACCCGCATCCGACTTTCGCGACACCCGACCACGGCCCGACACCACCCGCATCCGACCCTCTCGACACCCGACCACGGCCCAGCGCCACCCGCATCCGACTTTCGCGACATCCGACCACGGCCCGACACCACCCGCATCCGACCCTCTCGACACGCACCGGGCCCGCGGTCCGATACTGTCGAGTCCGACCCAAAATGGGCGCGGCAGCGGACATCCGCTCCCCAACAGGAAGCGGAATCAGATGACACTCCCGTGGAAGCTCCACGGCGACGGCAAGAACGTCGCAGCGACCGCGATCGTGCAGCCGGAGGAGCGCCTCACCTGGCCGCGCACCATCGGCTTCGGCGCCCAGCATGTCGTCGCGATGTTCGGCGCGACGTTCCTGGTGCCGCTCATCACCGGGTTCCCGCCCGCGACGACGCTGCTGTTCTCGGGCCTCGGCACGCTGCTGTTCCTGATCATCACCAAGAACAAGCTGCCCAGCTACCTCGGCTCGTCGTTCGCGTTCATCGCACCGATCGGCGCGGCGGTCGGATCCGGCGGCCAGTCGGTTGCCCTCGGCGGCGTCATCGTCGTCGGCGCGCTGCTCGCGATCGTCGGCGTGATCGTGCACCTCAGCGGCACCCGCTGGATCAACGTGGCTTTGCCGCCCATCGTGAGCGGTGCGATCGTCGCCCTCATCGGCTTCAACCTCGCCCCGGCCGCACGCGACAACTTCGCGGCCTCGCCCCTCATCGCGACGATCACCCTGCTGTCGATCATCCTCGCGGCGGTGCTCTTCACGGGTCTGCTCGGGCGCCTCTCGATCGTCATCGGCGTCGTCGTCGGCTACGTCGCCGCGGTCATCGCCGGGCAGGTCGACTTCACGGGCGTCGGCGCGGTCGCCTGGGTCGGGCTGCCGCAGTTCACCACCCCCAGCTTCTCGCTCGAGTACCTCGGCGTGTACCTGATGTTCCTGCCGGTCGTGCTCGCGCTCATCGCCGAGAACGTCGGACACATCAAGGGCGTCGGGCAGCTCACCGGACGCAACCTCGACCCACTCACCGGGCGCGCCCTCTTCGCCGACGGCCTCGCCACGGTGATCTCCGGCATCGGCGGCGGCTCCCCCACTACGACCTACGGCGAGAACATCGGCGTGATGGCGGCGACCCGCGTGTTTTCGACCGCCGCCTACTGGGTGGCCGGAATCACCGCGATCCTGCTCGGCCTGTCGCCCAAGGTCGGCGCGATCATCTTCTCCGTTCCGCCCGGGGTGCTCGGCGGCGTCACGACCGCGCTCTACGGCCTGATCGGCATCATCGGCGTGCGCATCTGGGTCGAGAACCGCGTCGACTTCAGCCTGCCGAAGAACCAG
>JAJAZI010000057.1 GCA_026785785.1 Microbacteriaceae bacterium | reverse complement strand
GCGGTCATCGCGCACCTCACCGCGGAGAACGACTGGACGGCCGCGAACACCGCCCATCTCGGCGCGCTCACGGATGAGATCTACAGCGAGATCAAGGCCAGGACTCAGGAGACCGATCTCTCGGTGCCGACGCGGCGCGGTCGCCACTGGTACTACACCCGCACCATCGAGGGAAAGTCCTACGGTGTCTTCTGCCGCGCGCCCATCAGCGGCGACGACGACTGGACACCGCCGACGACGGATGCCGGTGCCGGCTCCCCCATCGCCGACGAGGAGGTGCTCCTCGACGCGAACGCCGAGGCGGAGGGGCACGACTTCTTCTCGCTC
Organism: Microbacteriaceae bacterium; assembly: GCA_026785785.1. Classification (GTDB taxonomy): domain Bacteria; phylum Actinomycetota; class Actinomycetes; order Actinomycetales; family Microbacteriaceae; genus Marisediminicola. The sequence goes on along the minus strand of JAJAZI010000057.1, from coordinate 2,751 downwards.
GGCAGCTTCGACGTGTCTACCGACGGCACCCTTCTCGCCTGGGCTGTCGACGTCGCCGGCGACGAGCGCTACACCCTGAGGATCAGGGACATCGAGTCGGGCGAGGTCAGCTCGATCGATGAGATTCCGGGAACCGCCGCGGGAGCGTTGTTCTCGCTCGACGGCGCATACGTGTTTTACTGCACCGTCGACGACGCCTGGCGCCCCGACACCGTGTGGCGGCACCGGGTCGGCACCGCGGCATCCGAGGACGTCGCCGTGTTCACCGAGCCGGACGATCGCTACTGGGTCGGCGTCGACCGCACCCGCAGCCGCAAGTACCTGATAATCCAGATCGGGTCGAAGATCACGAGCGAGGTGCGCCTCGTCGACGCCGCCGACCCGACGGGAGAGTTCCGCGTCGTCTGGCCGCGCAGTGAGGGAGTCGAGTATGACGTCGAGCACGCCGTCGTCGCCGGCGAGGACCGGCTGCTGATCACCCACAACGACGGCGCCGAGAACTTCGAACTCGTCGACGTCGCCGCCGACGACCCCCGCGGTGACCGCCTGGTCGTCATCCCCCACTCGCTGCAGGCCCGCCTCGAGGGAGTGGATGCGTTCCGTTCGCATCTCGTGGTGTCCTACCGTCGCGAGGCCCTCACCCGGGTGGGAATCATCCCGCTGAGCGCCAGGGTCGCCGGGGCGGCATTCGCGGGGTACGGCGGCCTGCGCGAGCTCGAATTCGACGAGACGCTCTTCGATGTGGGCGTCGGCGCCAACCCGGAGTGGAACGCCCCCACCCTGCGCCTCACGTTCACCTCGTTCGTCACCCCGACATCCGTCTTCGACTACGACGTCGACGCGAACGAATACCGGCTGCTCAAGCGCCAGAGTGTGCTCGGCGGCTACCTCCCCGAGGACTACGAGCAGGCGAGGGACTGGGCGAGCGCCCCCGACGGCACGAGGGTGCCGATCTCGCTCGTCTGGAAGAAGGGGCTTGTCGACGCCTCCCACCCTGTGCCGACCCTGCTCTACGGCTACGGCTCCTACGAGGCGAGCATGGATCCAAGTTTCTCGATCGCCCGCTTGTCGCTGCTCGACCGCGGGATGCTCTTCGCGATCGCGCACGTGCGCGGCGGAGGGGAGCTCGGCCGCGGCTGGTACGAAGACGGCAAGACCCTCACCAAGCGCAACAGCTTCACCGACTTCATCGCCGTCGCCGAGCATCTCATCGCCGAGGAGCGGACGACCCCGGAGCAACTGGTGGCGGAGGGGCGCAGCGCCGGCGGGCTGCTCGTCGGCGCCGTCGCGAACATGGCCCCGCACCTGTTCTGCGGGATCCTCGCCGGTGTCCCCTTCGTCGACGCGCTCACGAGCATCCTCGACCCCGAACTGCCGCTGACGGTGATCGAGTGGGACGAGTGGGGAAACCCGCTGCGCGAGCGCGCGGTCTACGAGTACATGCGGTCCTACTCGCCGTATGAGAATGTGCGCGACGACGTGCCCTACCCCGCGATCCTCGCCGTGACAAGCCTCAACGACACCCGGGTGCTCTACGTCGAACCGGCGAAATGGGTCGCCCGGCTACGCGAGGTCGGGGCACCGGCACTCCTCAAGACCGAGCTCAGCGCGGGCCACGGCGGCGTGAGCGGACGGTACGAGGCGTGGCGCGAGCGCGCCTTCGAATACGCGTGGGTTCTCGATGGCTCAGGCGCGGCGCGTAGGCTCGAGAAATGACTGCGAACTACACCCCTGACGCCGGCGGCATCACGATGTTCTCCACCCCATGGTGCGGCTACTGCACGCGACTGAAGTCGCAGCTCACCAGGGCGGGCATCGCCTACCGCGATATCGACATCGAAGCCGTTCCCGGAACCGCCGAACTCGTCGCGACGATCAACGGCGGAAACCAGACGGTGCCGACCGTGCTGTTCCCGGACGGGTCGTCGGCGACCAACCCCTCGCTCGCGGAGGTCACGGCACGCCTCGCGGCGTGACACCACTAGACAGCCACCCTACCCAGCTGGAGGTACGATGACCGCCCTGCCCGAATTCCTGTCGACCTGGATCACCGAGCAGCGCTGGTACGCGGGCAAAGGCCGAGCCCCGGTCTGGGAGAGGCTCGGCGGTTTCAATCTGCCCGACCCGGACGGGCAGGCGCAGATAACTGTTCACCTGTTCCTCGACACGGCCGAGCGTCCCCTGCTCTACCAGGTTCCACTGACCGAAAGGTCGGTACCCGTCGCCGGGCTCGAGCACGCGCTCATCGGCAGCTACGACGAGAACGGCGTCACCCGGTTCGTCTATGACGGCCCACGGGACGAAGCGTGCGCGAAGGCGATTCTGCGTCTCATCCTCGACGAGGGCGCCGTGCTCCCCGACGACGGCGCACCCGGCATCGCCGCGCGCGGACACTGCGTGCCGTCGACGCCCGCGGTCGAGATCCGTGCTGCCCGCGTGCTCTCCGGCGAGCAGTCGAACACCTCGATCATCTACGACATGGTCGGGCTCGACGGCTCTGCCGCCGATCCGATCATCGGCAAGGTGTTCCGGTCGCTGCACCACGGCGAGAACCCGGATGTAACGCTCCTCAGCGCCCTCGGCGGCGCCGGCTCGACCGTCGTGCCGCAATCCATCGGCCACATCAACGGCCAGTGGCACGACACGGGAGAGCCGACCGGATTCGCCTACGGCCACCTCGCTTTTGCTCAGGAATTCTTCCCCGGGGTCGAGGATGCCTGGCGCGTCGCCCTCGAGGCGGCGGAAGCCGGC
>JAJAZI010000056.1 GCA_026785785.1 Microbacteriaceae bacterium | reverse complement strand
CCGGTGCTGGTGCGCTTGACCCCGTCGATCGAGAGGATGCGGCCGGCGATTCGGTAGAGATCGTCGGCGTCGCGCCCCACGACGTGGATGAGCAGGTCGGTCACCCCGGTCAGGCCGTGCACCTCGAGTACCTCGGGGATCTCGGCGAGCGCTTCGCCAATGGTGGCGAGCTTGCGCTGGGTCACCTTGGTCACGACGTACGCCCGCAGCGGGTAGCCGAGAAATGCCGGGTCGATCCTGCGCTCGAAGGATCGCAGCGTGCGTTCGCGTGCATAGCGGGCGAGCCTCGAGCGCACGGTATTGCGGGCAAGGCCCGTGCGCTCGGCCACGGCGATATTGGTCGCATCCGGGTCCCTCGTGAGAGCCGCCAGTATCGCCGCGTCGATCGCATCAGCCGTTCGTTCCGCGTGCATCGTGACCACGAAGCACCGCCCTTCCTCCCGGTCTGGTGATCAGAATGATCACCTAATTGTTCAACTATTGCGCAGGAGGGACTTGAATGGTCGACTCGAATCGAGAATGTGCAGGATGCCCGCATCCTGCACCACGCAGAGCCGCGCCACCACGAACGCTAGGACCACCATGGAATCGATCCGCGCACTCGACGACAGCCCGGCCGCGCCGGTGTGCCGCTACGGCGACGACCAGCTCGACACGCTCGCCGAGATCGAGCGTCGGGTTCTCTGGCTCGCGACCTCGATCGTGCACCACGCCAACCGGGTACGCCCGAACACGTCGGGCATCAAGGTCGGCGGGCACCAGGCGTCGAGCGCGTCGATGGTCTCGATCATGACCTCGCTCTGGTTCGGGCAGCTGCGGGCGGAGGACCGCGTCTCGGTCAAGCCGCACGCGTCGCCGGTGCTGCACGCCATCAACTACCTTCTCGGCAGTCTCGAGGAGAGGTACCTCGAGACGCTGCGCGAGTTCGGCGGCCTACAGAGCTACCCGAGCCGGTCGAAGGACCCCGACCCCGTCGACTACTCCACCGGGTCCGTTGGCATCGGGGCCACGGCTCCGATCTGGGGCGCGATCTCGCGCCGGTACACCGAGACGGTCACCGGCACGCCCAGCCGGGGCCGCCAGTACTCGCTCGTCGGCGACGCCGAGCTCGACGAGGGCGCGATCTGGGAAGCGGTGCTCGATTCGAGCGTCGTCGATCTCGGCGAGATCGTCTGGATCGTCGATCTCAACCGGCAGTCGCTCGACAGGGTCGTGCCGAACATCGCGGCGCGGCGCATCGAGCAGCTGTTCGCCGCCGCCGGATGGCAGGTGATCCCGGTGCGCTTCGGGCACCTGCTCGAGGGCCTGATGCAGCGCGCGGGCGGCGAGGCGTTGCGCGAGCGCATCCTGGCCATGTCCAACCCCGAATACCAGCGTCTGCTGCGCTGCACCGCCGCGGAGCTGCGCGACCGCCTTCCGGGGGCGGCAGAGGGCAGTGAGGCGATCATCGAGCTCGTCGCATCCGTCGACGACGAGACTCTGCTGCAGGCCATCCGCAACCTCGGCGGCCACGACCTCGGGGCCCGGCGCGAGGCCTACGCGCAGATCGACGACTCGAGGCCGACGGTCATCATCGCCTACACGGTCAAGGGGCACGGGCTCCCGACCGAGGGGCACCCCCAGAACCACTCCTCGCTGCTCACCGTCGAACAGCACCGCGAGCTCGCGACGGCACTGGGCGAGAACGCGGATGCCCCGTGGTCGCGGTTCGGCGAGCGCAGCGCCGCCGGTCGGATGTGCGCCGGGGCGGCACAGAGACTGCGCCGGGAGGAGGAGCCTGGTGTCGCACCGCCGCACGTGCCCGCCGATTTCGGGCGCACGCCATCGGGGATCGCGACCACCCAGGCCGCGCTCGGTCGCGCGCTGCTCGACCTCACGCGCGCCGCGCCGGAAGCCGCTCGTCGGGTCGTCACGGTGAGCCCCGACGTGAGCTCGAGCACCAACCTGGCCGGCTGGGTCAACAAGGTCGGCGTCTGGTCGACCGAGGAGCGCCGGGACTGGTTCAGCGACGACGCGGAGACGATCATGCACTGGCGGGAGAAGCCGACCGGTCAGCACATCGAGCTCGGCATCGCCGAGGTCAACCTCGTCGGGCTCATCGGCGAACTCGGCGCGACCTGGAGCCGGTGGGGGCAGCCTCTCTTTCCGATCGGCGTGCTCTACGACCCGTTCGTCGAGCGCGCGCTGGAGCCGTGGTCCTACGGCATCTACGCCGGAGGGCAGTCGATCCTCGTCGGCACCCCCTCTGGCGTCACGCTTGCCCCGGAGGGCGGGGCCCACCAGTCAATCAAGACCCCGTCGATCGGCCTCGAGCAGCCGGGCTGCACGAGCTACGAGCCGGCGTTCGCCATCGACGTCGAGTGGACGCTGCTGGCGGCGATGTCGCAGCTGGGGCGCCCCGACGGCCGCTCCGCCTACCTGCGACTGTCGACCAAGCCGGTCGACCAGAAGCTCGCGGGAGTGCCGACCGACCCGGCCGCGCGCCAGCGGCGCCGCCGCCAGGTCGTCGCGGGCGGCTACCGGCTGCGCACCGCCGGCACACCCCGGGCGACCATCGTGACGATGGGCGCCCTCGTGCCCGACGCCCTCGCGGCGGCCGACCGGCTCGCGGAGCTCGGCACCGACGTCGACGTCCTGTGCGTCACCAGCCCGGGGCTGCTCTTCGAGGCCGTCCAGGGGCGCAACGGCCAGGACGACGCGCCGAGCTGGATCCTCGACCAGATCCTTCCCCGCGACCGCGCGGCCCCGATGGTGACCCTGCTCGACGGCCACCCGCACACCCTGGCATTCCTCGCCGGGGTGAACCAGGTGACGAGCCGCAACCTCGGAGTCAGCCGCTTCGGCCAAGCCGGGGACGTAGAGGATGTCTACCGCTACCACGGCATCGACGTCGACAGCATCGTGCGCGCGGCGCTCGACGTGACCGCCTGACCCGGGAGTGGTTGCCCGTGCACGTACGAGGCTCGTGAGAGACCTGAGGTGCGGCGTTGTCGCCCGCGCTACCGCTCCGGCGCGTGCAACCGCGAGATGTACCGGTCGGCGCGCGCCGGCACCCGGCGGCGGGTCATCAGGGACACGAGCACGGTTGTGGCGATGGCGAGCGGCACGGTCCAGGCCGCGGGCTGGTCGAAGGCCGCGACGGCGATCGGATGCTGCACGAGCCCGAAGCCGCTGACGACGAGCGAGAACGCGGCGGCGACCCCGCCGATGATCATGCCGGCGACCGCGCCACTCGCGGTCAGCCCCCGCCACCAGACGCCGAGCAGCAGCACCGGCGAGAGGCTGGATGCCGCCACGACGAACACGAACCCGACGCTGTTGGCGAGGCCACCCGGCACCGTGAGGAACGTCACCAGGAGCGGAACGGTGGCGCATGCGATCGCCGAGATGCGGAACGCCCGCACGCTCCCGCCGAGGAGGTCCTGGCTGACCACGCCGGCGAGGGAGACGACCAGGCCCGACGAGGTCGCGAGGAACGCCGCGAACGCGCCCGCGACGATGAGCGCGGAGATGAGGTCGCCCATAAGGCCCGGCAGCAGCCGCGATGGCAGGAGCAGCACCACCGAGTCGGCCGTCGCGGGATCGGCGAGATCCGGTGCGAAGACCCGCCCGATCATGCCCATCGTGCTCGAGAGCATGTAGAAGGCGCTGATCATGACGATCACGATGACGGTGGTGCGGCGGGCCGAGGCCCCGTCGGGGTTCGTGTAGAACCGCACGAGGACGTGCGGGAGCCCCATCGTGCCGAGCAGGAGAGCGAGCACCAGTGAGGCGGTACGGTAGAGGTCCTGACCGCCGGGCCCGGACTCGCGCGGAAAGATCAGGGCCGGGTCGATGGCCGCCGGCGCCGTTCCGACGGCGAGGAGCAGCACGACCACGGGCACCCCCATCGCGGTGAGCTTGAGCCAGTAGTGGAACGCCTGCACGAAGGTGATCGAGCGCATCCCCCCGGCCGCGACAATCACGCCGACGATCACCGCGATGGCGACCGAGCCGACCCAGGGCGGGAGGCCCGTGACGACGTTGACGGTGATGGCGGCTCCATGGAACTGCGGCACGATGTAGAGCCAGCCGATGATCAGCACGAACAGGCTGGTCACCCGACGGGCGCCGACGGAGTCGAGCCTGGCCTCGATGAAGTCGGGGATCGTGCGGGCGCCACTACGGCGCAGCGGCGCGGCCACGAACAGCAGCAGGAGCAGGTACCCGGCGCTATAACCGATCGGAAACCAGAACGCGTCGGTGCCCGACAGCAGAACGAGCCCGGCAAGGCCGAGGAACGTCGCCGCCGACAGGTATTCGCCGCTGATCGCCGATGCGTTCATCCACGGCCTGACGGTTCGGGATGCCACGAGCAGGTCGTCGGTGGTGCGCGAGATGCGCAGCCCGTAGAACCCGATGACGACGGTCGCAACGAGCACGAGCACGATCGCGGCGATCGCCAGCGCGGCGCTCACTGGCGCCCCTCGAGCGAGTGATAGCGCTGCTCGTTGCGACCCGCGCCGCGGGCATAGATGACTGCGAACGCGAGGATGAGGGGGTACATCCCGTAGGCCTGCAGCACCCAGGACCACGGCACCCCGACCACGTAGCTCTCGTGCAGCGCGGGCACGGTGGCGATGATCACCGCCGCGGAGGTCAGGGTGAGCACGAACCCGATGCAGCAGACGACCGCGAGCCGCAGCTGGGCGCGGATGAGCGAGCGCAGGTAGATCGCGCCGACGTCACGCGACGTCGGCGCGGCCTCCGCCGGTCTCCGGATGCCCGGAGCCTGGGCACGACGCGGGGGCCCGGTGATCCGCCGCCTCGGCGGAGGCGTCACATCTCGCGCGCTCATCGGCCGTATCTCGTCCCCTGGGCGGCGAGCGCGTCACGCACAGCCGGGAGCAGCCGCCGGCTGACCGGCAGGTCCACTCCCGCGACGGTGACCGCGGGATGCGGCCCCAGCTTCAGTCGCGTCACGCTGGTGACCGCGACGAGGAAGGAGCGGTGCACGCGCAGGTAGCCGGAACCGGTCCACTGCTCCTCAAGGTCGGAGATGGGGATGCGCACGAGGTAGCTGGCGCCGTCGGTGTGCAGGCGGGCGTAGTCGCCCTGGGCCTGGGCGTACCGCACGTCTCTCCGGCGCACGCGCCGGATCGTCGCACCCACCATGACCGTGATCATCTCGTCGGGGCGGGCCTCGACGGGTGCGGCGCTGGCCGCAACCGCGCCGATGACGCGCGAGATGGAGCTTTCGAGCCGCGCCTCGCGCACGGGCTTGAGCAGGTAGTCGACGGCCGCGAGGTCGAACGCCTCGAGGGCCTGTTCCTCGTCGGCAGTGACGAACACGATCGCGGGCTGCGCGGCGAACCGCTTGATCGCCCGGGCGAGGTCGAAGCCCGATAGTCCAGGCATGTGGATGTCGAGGAACGCGGCGTCCACGCGCACCGTCGTGAGCAGCTGAATCGCCTCGGCACCGGATGCCGCGCGGTAGATCGCCCCGATGCGTGGATCCCTCCGCAGCAGGAACTCGAGCTCGTCGAGGGCGGGTATCTCGTCGTCGGCGACGAGCACGTCGATCATGAGGCGGACCGATCCGGCATCCGCAGCCGTGCCTCGGCGTGGGCCTTGACGGCGTCCGTGTCGTTCATCGGCTGGGACTGGGGAACGAGCAGCCGCACGAGGGTGCCCGCACCCAGGTTCGTCTCGACGACGAGCCCGTAGGTGTCGCCGTAGACCTGGCGCATCCGCGAATCCACATTGCGCAGCCCGATGTGGTCGGCGCCGCCCGACCCGCCCAGCAGCGCCTTGACGGCGTCCGGATCGATACCCGCGCCGTCGTCCTCCACGGTGATCTGCACGTTCATACCCGCGGCCTCGGCGCTGATGGTGATTCGCCCGCCGCCCTCCTTGCGCTCGAGGCCGTGCCGCACCGAGTTCTCGACGAGCGGCTGCAGGCTGAGGAACGGGATCACCGTCGACAGCGTCTCGGGGGCGATCTGCAGCGTCACCTCGAGCCGGTCGCCGAACCGCGCGCGCTCGAGCAGGAGGTAGGAGTGGATGCTGCGCAGTTCCTCGGCGAGCGTCGTGAAGTCACCGTGCCGGCGGAAGGAGTACCGGGTGAAGTCGGCGAACTCCAGCACGAGCTCGCGCGCCTTGCTCGGGTCGGTGTTGATGAACGAGGCGATCGCGTTGAGCGCGTTGTAGATGAAGTGCGGGCTGATCTGAGCCCGGAGGGCGCGCAGCTCCGCTTCCGCGAGTGCGGCCCGGGAGGCGTCGAGCTCGCCGAGGCTGAGCTGGGCGGACACCCACGCCGCGACCTCGCCGGTGGCCCGGATCAGCGGCGCCCGCCGCGACGTGGCGAAGACGATAACCATGCCGGCGACGAGCCCGTCGGTGACGATCGGAGCCGCGATCGCATAGGTGCTGTCGCGGCCCGATTCCGCGGGCACCGGCACGACCTGGGTTCGGGAGACCTCCGACATCCGCGCCGCGATCGAGGCTGCGACCTCGCGGAACAGCTCCCCGGGGCCGTCGATCACGATCCCGCCTCCCGCGTCGGCGATGGCGAGGATGTCGCAGCCGAGCAGCGCGCGGAGGTGCCGCGCCGCCCGGCCCACCTCCTCGGAGTCCAGCCCGCCCCGCAGGTTCTCGGCCGCCTGCGACGCGAGGTGGAGTGTGCGGTAGGTGGCGTGCTCCCCGTCACTGCCAAGCTCCCGCGATCCGCGGGCGTACCGCCACGCCAGAAGCACGCCGAACGTGAGGCAGACGCCGATCGCGCTGCCTGTCAGCAGCGCGATCAGCGTCGATTCGTCCATCCGGCGAGCCTAGCCCCGTGTGCTCAGCAGCACCGCGACCCGGGGGTGAGATCCTGCTCGCGGTACCGTTCCTTCCAGAACTCGCGTTCGTTCAGCGGCGGCTGCCCGTCGTGCGTGCTCCGGTGGTGCGCGACGTAGTTGCCGTACGCCGTGTCTCCCATGAGGGACGTGACATACCAACGGACGCCGCGCACCGCGCGGTTCAGTGCTGCCGAGACTGCGGACACCGGATGCCTCAGTGCCCGCGCACGGTGGGCTTGCGGCCGATAGGAAGTGCCTCCCACTCGGCCTCGAGCGCCTTCTCCGCGGGCGTCGCGATGAATCCAGCCGGGGCGTAGATCTGCGACGGGAGCGCCGGGTCTTCGGTGCTCACGCCCCCGCGCGTCTTGAAGGACTTGACGGTCGCGCCGATCGCCGCAGCGATGACGATGATGGCGAGCGTGACGAACACGATCGACAGGGTGCCCTGCACGAAGGTGTTGCGCACCACGGCCTCGATCGCCTCGGGGGTCTTCGCTGCGCCGAAGCTCTGCTCACCGGCCTCCAGCGCGCCCTTGAACGCGGTGTGGTTGGCCCAGTAGCCGACCGCGGGGACGGTCGAGAAGATCTTCAGGAACGACGCCGTGATGGTCACGACCGCCGCGAAGGCGAGCGGGAGCGCGGGGATCCACAGCCAGCGGAAGAGGCCCTTCTTGGCGATGATGGCCATGCACACCGCGAGCGCGATCGCCGCGAGGAGCTGGTTGGCGATGCCGAACAGCGGGAACAGCGTATTGATGCCGCCGAGCGGGTCTGTGACTCCCATGATGAGGATCGCCCCCCAGGCAAGCACCATGATCGCCGTGCAGATCCACGCCCCCACCCGCCATCCGGTGTCCTTGAAGCGGGGGATGAAGTTGCCGATGGTGTCCTGCAGCATGAACCGGGCGACCCGGGTGCCGGCATCCACCGCGGTGAGGATGAAGAGCGCCTCGAACATGATCGCGAAGTGGTACCAGAAGGCCATCATCCCGGCCCCTCCGAACACGCCCTGCATGATCTGCGCGAGACCGACGGCGAGGGTCGGCGCGCCACCGGTGCGCGACACGATGCTCTCCTCGCCGACGTTCGCGGCCATTGTCGACAGCATCTCGCCGGTGAGGTTGACTCCGGCGAGCCCGAGGCCGTTGACGAAGGCGACTGCACCCTCGATCGTGCCTCCCGTGGCCGCTGCCGAGGAGTTCATGGCGAAGTAGAT
>JAJAZI010000055.1 GCA_026785785.1 Microbacteriaceae bacterium | reverse complement strand
GACGCCGCGGTCGTGCAGCTCGTCCAGGTGGCCCAGGCTGTCCGGCACCGCGCCGCCCCAGAAGCCGACGTCGACGATGGCCTTCCGTGCAGCAATCGCGCGCTTCATGGCGAGGGCGGCGGCATCCACGGTCGCGGGGATGCTGTTGAGCGGCATATCGATGATCGTCGTGACTCCGCCGGCGGCCGCGGCACGGGTCGCGCTCGTGAAGCCCTCCCACTCGGTGCGGCCGGGTTCGGTGACGTGCACGTGGGTGTCGACGAGTCCGGGCAGCAGCACGGAGTCAGGGGGGAGGCGGATGTGCGCGCCCGAGCCGGCGAGACCGCCAGTTCCGAGGACGCCCGGCTTGAGGGCATCTGGTCCGAGCGCATCCGGCCTGAGCGCATCCGGACTGCCCGCATCCGATCCGAGCGCATCTGGCCCGAGCGCATTCGGCCCGAGCGCATCTGGCCTGAGCGCATCCGGCCCGGTGACGATGGCGGCGATGACCCCGTCCCGGATCCCCAGGGACGCGGCCACGAAGACCCCATCGATGAGCACAGAGTCGGCGGTGATGATCCGGTCGAACGTATCCGACATGAAGGGCTCCATTCGAGGTCGACACCATTCAAACAGACCGAGCGGGAGCCAGCCGCCGCACCGCGACAGCGAGGAGACGCGGGGCCCGATAGCCCAGGGACGATCGAGCTCAGCCCGGATCCGCCTGCCCCAAGCAGACGCATTACGGGCCCTCCGGCGGCGTCGGGTCGACGGCAGCTGCGAGGTCGCCGACCATCCGTGTGTGTTCCTCGAGATGCCGACGGTGCGCTGGGCCGGGCCGGATGCCGCGGGCCCGACCGGCCCGACCGGCCCGACCGCCTCGACCGTCCCGAGCGGCTCGCCCGCCTCGACCAGCGGGAGCGCCGACGCCACCCGCCTCCGGAGCATCCTCGCGTAGCGCGCGATCGTGGTCGCCGACTTCCCCTCCCGCGCCCTCGATTCGGCGTCGATCGCCGAGTACGGTGCGGCGCTCGCAGGCACTTTCGACGCGGTGCTCGCCGGCGACGCCCCGAGCGCTCGTGCAGTTCTCGCAAAGCTACCGGACGCACCTCATTCGCCAGACCGGACTCGAAGTGTGGACCGGCCTGGACTGCCGCGACCGCAACGGCGTCGCGATCGAGGGCGAGCTTGCGGGGCTCGCCGACGTCGCCGTCGCCGGGGTGCACTACGTCGCGGGCGACCACACCCTCAGCGGCGCGCGGCCCGTCCCTGCGCCCGTGTTCGACCTAAATTCGACGAGGGTCGCGGCGCCCGTCGCACCGCCAGCCACCTCGTCTCGGTCGCCGAGTCGCCCCTCGCACCGCCGAGTCGCCCGTCGCGCCGCCGGCCGCCCGTCGCGCCGAGCGGCCTCTCGAGAAGCAGCACGCGGGCACCGAGATCTGCTTTGTCAACCACGCCAGCGGCGCCGACCCGGTCGAGCTGGGCCGGCGGATGCTGGCTCTCGTCGGCGTCGTCGGCGTAAACCTCTCCGGCGGAACCTCACCCGGGGCACACACCGCCTTCGCCGAGGCGCTCGCTACGATCAGACAGGAGCTGAGGGCATGAAACGGGCATCGAGGCGACCACCACCCAACGAAAGCGCGGACAGCATGAGCGGCACTGACACGAACGGCGGCGGCAGCGGCACCGGAGGCGGCACGAGCGGCAGTGACGCCTGGAATGCGCGCTACGCCGAGGCGGCAGCATCCGATTCCAGCGTCTGGTCGCTCGCGCCGAACGGCTTCATCGCCTCGATCGTGGCCGATTTCGCACCCGGCACCGCGGTCGACCTCGCCTGCGGGGAGGGGCGCAACGCGCTGTGGCTCGCGCAACGCGGCTGGCAGGTGACGGCCGTTGACTTCTCTGCCGTCGCCATCGAGGCCGGGCGCCGGCGCGCCGATCACCTCGGCCTCGAGGTGAACTGGGTCGTGGCGGATGTCACGGGCTGGGTGCCGCCGGCCCTCGTCGACCTCACCGTGGTCGCGTACCTGCAGCTCCCGGCCACCGAGCTCGCGTCGGTCATCGCCACTTGCGCCGGATCGCTCGAACCGGGCGGCATGCTCGTGCTCATCTCGCACGACATCGACAACATCGCTCGCGGCGTCGGCGGCCCACAGAATCCGGCGGTGCTCACGAGCGTCGACTCCCTCCGCGTGGCAGCTGCTGACCTCGAGATCGAGCGCTGCGAGCAGCTGCAGCGCCGGGTCGGTGACGCCATGGCGATCGACACGGTACTCATCGCGCGCCGAGCCTGAACGCGCGGCGCGCGTGTCGCCAAAGTCGGAGCGGTGCCACGACGCGCGCTCACTCCCGTCCCGGGGACGGTGCGGCGCCGCTTGGCTCCGACTTTAGCGACAGCGGTCGCGACAGCGATAGCGACAGGGACAGCGATAGCGACAGGGACAGCGATAGCGACAGGGACAGTGGTAGCGACAGCGACAGCGACAGCGATAGCGACAGCGACAGCGACAGCGACAGCGACAGCGACGCGCGCACGCCAGCGGCGCGTGCACGACGCGACCGACGACGAACTGACCGGCACTCGTCTTCCCCACCGCCATGGGCTAGCGTGACGGCGTGGAATGGCTTCCGGACGAGGTGGGTGGTGCACGCGATGCGCCGCCATCTCCGGGGATACCCCGGGGCACGAAGACCGACCTGGAACGAGCGCCGCAGGCGCCTCACTGCGCTCCGCGCAGCTCAGCGCCCGCACTGACGGACGAGTCGTCCGGGGGCCATTCCGCGTCCCGCCCGCTTGCGGGCCCGTCGTGAGGGAGACGGTCGTGAGCGCGGCGGCGCTCATGCTCGCGAGGCGGCCCCGGCCGTCGGTGCCGGCGCTTGCGACCGCGCTCGGCCACGCGTTCCTCGCCGCCGATGAGTGGACGGCGCACGCGCTGGTGGCCTCGGCCGCGCGAACGCTTGGCGCGCGGCGCCGCTGGGTCGGGCCGCTCGTCGCCGAGGTGCTTGCCGCCTACCACCGGCCCCCGGTCGACGCCCCGCGCGAGCTCGCCTCGATGATCGAGGCCGCGGAGG
>JAJAZI010000054.1 GCA_026785785.1 Microbacteriaceae bacterium | reverse complement strand
AGGTCGGCGCCGATCGCGATCGCCTCGCCCCCGGATGCCTCGATCGCGGCGACGAGCTTGCCCGCCCGAGCCTCCTTGTTGCGGTAGTTGACGACGACCTTGGCGCCGGCGCGCGCGAGGTAGCCGACGGTGTCGGCTCCGATGCCGCGCGACGAGCCGGTGACGAGGGCGCGGGCGCCGTAGAGGGATTCGGGCGCAAGGGGGTTCAGTGGAGTGCTCACGGCATCAGACACTACCAAGCATGGGATCAGCCGCGCAGATGCGAGGTAATGGTAGTTTCGAGATCGAGCGCAGATATGGGAGGTGCCGACGATGGTCGATCTGAGGGACTACCTGTGGATCATCTGGCTCGTCTTCATCTTCGTCTGCGTCATCATCGAGCTCCTGACCCTCGAGTTCACCTTTCTGATGGTCGCGGCGGGCAGCCTCGGCGGCCTCGGCGCCAACCTGCTCGGCGCCGACTGGTGGCTGCAGATCCTCGTCGCCGCCGCGCTCGCGGTGCTGCTCATCCTGACCATCCGCCCCCTGCTGCTCCGAGTGATGCACCGCGGGGCGGACCCCACGCCGAGCAACGTCGCGGCATTGTTGGGCCTGCACGGCCGGGTGCTCGAGACCGTCGGCGAGAACGGCGGCCTCGTCAAGCTCGGTAACGGCGAGACCTGGACCGCCCGACTCGACAACTCCGCCCGCGACCTCCTCCTCGGGGCGGGAGACAAGGTCACCGTGACCGCCATCGAGGGATCAACCGCCGTCGTCATCCCCGCCGAAAGGAACACCCCGTAATGTTCGACTCCGGATTCATCTCGCAGCTGTTCATCGCCTCTCTGCTGATCGTCGTGGCGGTGTTCGCGATCGTCACGCTGATCCGCGCGATCCGCATCATCCCGCAGGCGAACGCCGGCGTCGTCGAACGGCTCGGCAAGTACCACAAGACGCTCATGCCCGGCCTCAACATCCTCGTGCCGTTCATCGACCGGGTGCGGCCGCTCCTCGACATGCGCGAGCAGGTCGTCTCGTTCCCGCCACAGCCGGTCATCACCGAGGACAACCTCGTCGTCTCCATCGACACGGTCGTCTACTTCCAGGTGACGGATGCCCGGGCGGCGACCTACGAGATCAACAACTACCTCGGCGCCGTCGAGCAGCTCACCACGACGACCCTGCGCAACGTAGTCGGCGGGCTCAACCTCGAGGAAGCCCTCACGAGCCGCGACAACATCAACGGCCAGCTGCGCATCGTGCTCGATGAGGCCACGGGCAAGTGGGGAATCCGGGTCGGCCGGGTCGAGCTCAAGGCGATCGACCCGCCCATCTCCATCCAGGACTCGATGGAGAAGCAGATGCGCGCCGAGCGGGACAAGCGCGCCGCGATCCTCACCGCCGAGGGCACGAAGCAGGCCGCGATCCTGCAGGCAGAGGGCGCGAGGCAGGCATCCATCCTCTTCGCCGAGGGCGATGCGCAGGCTGCCGTGCTGCGCGCCAGGGGCGAGGCCGAGGCGATCACGACTGTCTTCGGCGCGATCCACGCCGGCAACCCTGACGCGCCGCTGCTCGCCTACCAGTACCTGCAGACCCTCCCCAAGCTCGCCGAGGGCGACGCGAACAAGCTGTGGATCATCCCGTCCGAGCTCACCGAGGCCCTCAAGACGGTGGGGCAGGGATTCCTCGGCGGCGCGCAGCGGGACCAGACGCCGCCGACCCCGTAGCGTGAGCGAGTCCCCCGCGTCCTGGCCGCTCTCCGGCGGCTACCTCTCCCCCGCCGCCCCGCGCGTGCTTGCCCATCGGGGACTCGCGACGGCCGCCCCGGAGAACACGATGCTTGCGTTCGTCACGGCGCTCGCGCACGGCGTGACCCATCTCGAAACCGACGTGCGCGCGAGCAGCGACCGGGTGGCCGTGATCAGCCACGACCCCGACCTGACCCGGCTGACCGGCCGCGCCGAGCGGGTCGGCGCCCTCACCATGGCCGAGCTCGCCGCAATCGACCTCGGCGAGGGCCAATCGTTCGTGAGCCTCGCCGAGGCGATCGACGCCTTCCCCGAGGCGCGGTTCAACATCGACATCAAGTCCGACGACGCCGTGAAGCCCGCCGTCGACGCGGTCCGGGCCACGAGGTCGTCGCGGCGCGTGCTCATCACCTCGTTCAGCGGGGCGCGCCGACGGGCCGCGGTGAAGCTCCTGCCATCAGTGGCGACCTCGGCCTCCAGCACGCAGTTCGCGCTCGCCTTCTCCGCGGCGCTGCTGGGCATTGCCCCGCTGGCGAGGTGGATGCTGCGCGACGTGCACGCCGTTCAGATCCCCGAGACGGTGGGCGGCATCCGCATTGTCACACCGCGCATCGTCCGGGTCATGCATTCCGCCGTGCAGGAAGTGCACGTCTGGACGGTCAATGACGCCGCGGACATGCACAGGTTGCTCGACCTCGGAATCGACGGTCTTGTGACCGATCGTGCCGATCTGGCCATGCAGGTGCTGCTCGAGCGGGCCCAGCGGTAACTTTCCAGCGTCGTCCTTCAACCCGGTAACTTGCTGTGAACAGACTGGGAAACGGGAGATCGGGTATGGAATGGGCCATCCTCGGGGTTGCTGACTGAATAGGTATCGCGAGACTGATCGGTGTCGTGAGAAAGGGGCCACACAATGGCAGATCGTAGCTTGCGGGGAATGCGACTCGGATCACAGAGTCTCCAGAGCGAAGAAGGCGTGACCTTCTCCCCGCGAATCACCAGTACTTACCTGATGTCCGACGGAATGACTTTCGAGGTCACCTTCTCGGCCGACGCGGAAATCCCCCAGGTGTGGGAATCGCCGAAGTCGGGTCAGGAGGGCATCCTCATGGCCGCCGACGGCAAGCCTGTCGTCATTGAGGCGACCGACCAGAAGGTGCCGCGCACGCACTGGGACATGCTTCTGGAGCGCCGCACTCGCGCCGAGCTCGAAGAGCTTCTCAACGAACGACTTGGCTACCTCCGCGCCCGCAAGGGACAGAAGGTCGGAGCCTGATCAGCAGCGCCTGATCAGCTGAGCCTCATCAGATGGGTCGACGCCCCTTGTCGCGAATGCGACGGGGGGCGTTTCTCATGAGCCCCCACAGGGTGACCCGCCAGAGCGCCTCCGCGACGATGCCCGTGTGCATCTTCGACCGCCCGTGGGTGCGTTCGACGAACGTGATCGGATGCTCCACGACGATCGCTCCCCCGCGCTCGAGCCGCCAGGCGAGCTCGACCTGGAAGCAATATCCCTGCGACGACACCGAGGCGAGCCGCGCGGGCGTGAGGACGCTCGTGCGGAACACGCGGAACCCCGAGGTGAGGTCGTGAATCCCCGACGCGAGCATGAGGCGCGAGTAGGAGTTTCCCGCGCGGGAGATCGCTTGGCGCAGCCAGGGCCAATTGAGCACCCGGCCGCCCGGTACCCAGCGGGAGCCGATGACGAGGTCGGAGCCGTTCCGGGCGAGGGCGATCATCGCCGGCAGCGACGAGGGGTTGTGTGATCCGTCCGCGTCGATCTCGACAACGAAGTCGTATCCGTCGTCGATCGCGCGCTGGAACCCGGCGAGATAGGCCATTCCGAGACCCTCGCGCCTGATTCGGTGCAGCACCCGGATGCCGCTGTCGGACAGGGCGAGGCGATCGGCGAGCTCGCCGGTGCCGTCGGGGCTGGAGTCGTCGACGACGAGCACGTGCGCACTTCCGACCGCTTGGCGGATGCGGCCGAGGATGCCCTCGAGATTCTCGATCTCGTTGTAGGTGGGCACGACGATGAGAGTGTCAGCCACGGGGTGTCCCCCCGGTGGAGCGGCGACTTCGAGCGAGCAGACCGGTGAGGATCAGGCCGAGAAGGGCGAGCACCGAGACCGCGATCTCGATCCCCTGGCCGTAGACCGTGGCGGGGGTCGTCGTGGTGCTGAGCGGCACATCCTGCAGCATCGTGCCGGGGGTGAAGGTCGGCAGGCGGTCGATCGTGCTGCCGTCCGGGGCGATGATCGCCGAGGTGCCGACGGTCGAGGCGTTCACGACGCTGCGGCCCGTCTCGATGGACCGCAGCCGAGCGATCGCGAGCTGCTGCACGCTCTCGTCGGTGCGCCCGAAGTCCGCGTTGTTGGTCGGCGCAATGATGATGTCGGCACCGCCCGCGATCATCTGTCGCACGAGGTTGTCATCGACGATGTCGAAGCAGATCGTCACACCCGCGGTCGCTGCCCCGTCGATGTCGAACAGGTTGTCCCTCGTGCCGATCGAGAAGTCGCGGGGAATGAGCGAGAGCAGGTCGGGCGCGAGCGGGTACCAGAAGTCCCGGTCGGGGATGTATTCGGCGAACGGCACGGGGTGCAGCTTGTCGTACTGGTCGAGGGGGCTGCTGCCCTCCCGCCAGAGCAGCAGGCTGTTGTAGATGTCGTCGCCGTCGGCGGTGATGGTGCCGACGATGAGGGGGGCCCCCGCCTGCTCGGTCACCCGGTCCAGCGCCGCGGACGATCGCGCCGAGCGCAGCGGGTCGAGGTCGGACGCGTTCTCCGGCCAGACGAGCAGGTCGATGTCCTCGCCGTAAAGGGGGTCGGTTGCGGCCAAGTGGTCTTCCAGGATCTGGCCCGGCTCGTACTCGGCGAACAGCCCGGCATCCGAGTCCCCCTGCACCGCGGCGACCCGCAGGCTGCCCGATGCGGCGATCGGGAAGGCGGGAACGGCGAGCATCGCGATGAGCAGGCCGACCGGAAGGACCGTGCGCAGGATGCGGCGCGGGCCCCCGCTCGAGACGAGGGCCGCCACCGGCACCCGCTGGGCCTGCACGACGAGCGCGCTGACCCACGCGATGAGGAACGAGAGGCCGGCGACGCCGACCCAGGCCGCGAGCTCGGCGAAGGGGCTCTCCGACTGGGAGAAGGCGAGCCTGCCCCAGGAGAATCCGCCGTAGGGCCACGTGGTCGTGACGAACTCGCGCAGCGTCCAGAGGCCTGCGACGATGAGCGGCAGCACGAGCAGCTGGCCGACCGGGCCGGGAAGTGCACGGTCGCCGAAGCGCCAGGCGAGGGCGATGAGCGCGCAGCCGATCGCGAAGAACACCGCCTGCAGGCCGCCGAGGGCGAGCCAGGGGGCCGCGCCCAAGTAGACGGTGATCCAGAAGATGTGGGTGCCCCAGAACACCAGCCCTCCGACTAGTCCGACGAGCAGCGACGGGCCGACCCGGCGCCCGACGAGGGAGTACAGGATGAGCGGTGTGCCGACGAAGGCGACCGGCCACCAGCCGAGGCCGGGGAACGCCAGCGCGTTCAGCAGGCCGCCGAGTGCGGCCAGTACGACGGCGAGCCACAGTGGAACGGCGCGCACGTAGGCTGACCGCGGCGGCGGTCGAGAGGGAGCGGTGCGCGCGATCATCCTGACCAGCCTAGATCGATTTGTCTGAGCGCCGCTGCGGGGTGTCGGGCCCATGCAGAGATCAGACGCTGCTGTACGCGACGATGCCGCGTCGGATGAGTTCGAGGGCCTTGCGCGCCCGGGGACCGACCGGGGCATCCGCGACCATCGACAGCTGGTCGAGCAAGTCGATCGTCTGCTTGGTGAGCCGAACGAAGTCCCCTGCCGCAAGGTCGGTGTCCCTGAGTACCGAGTCGAGGTTCGCGCCCTGTGCCCACCGGTTCATCGCGAGCGACAGGCCGCTCGAGAGCGGGTTGCTGCCGGGCAGCTTGTTGTCCCGCTCGAGGT
>JAJAZI010000053.1 GCA_026785785.1 Microbacteriaceae bacterium | reverse complement strand
GAGGAGGAGTTCGGCTCCCGGTCGTTCAAGAACTTCCTCAGCCAGCACCAGGCCGAGCTCGCCGCCGACGTCATCGTCGTCGCTGACTCGGACAACTGGGACATCGACACCCCGGCCCTCACGGTCGGGCTGCGCGGCAACGTCACCTTCCGGCTCACGGTTGAAACCCTCGCGCACGCCTCCCATTCGGGCATGTTCGGGGGAGCGGTGCCTGACGCCATGATGGCGACCGTGCTCGTGCTTGCGAGCCTCTACAACGACGACGGGTCCGTCGCCGTCGCCGGCCTGACCGGACGCGACACCGACACGCCCGACTACGACGAGGCGAAGCTACGCCGCGAGACCGGACTGCTCGCGGGGGTCAGCCCAATCGGCTCCGGCAGCATCCTCGACCGGATCTGGTCGAAGCCGGCCATCACGATCACGGGCATCGACGCCCCGACCGTCGACAACGCATCGAACACCCTGGCACCGTCGACCTCGGTGCGAATCAGCGTGCGGATCGCCCCGGGCCAGCCCGCCACCGAGGCGTACACGGCGATCGAGGCGCACCTGCGTGACCACGCGCCGTTCGGCGCGCACCTCGAGATCACCGACGTCGATACCGGCAATCCGTTCCTCGTCGACACGAGCGGCTGGGCCGTCGCCGAGGCAAAGCAGTCGATGACGGATGCGTGGGGTGTACCGGCCGTCGAGACCGGCGTCGGCGGCTCGATCCCGTTCATCTCCGACCTGGTCGACGTCTTCCCCGACGCGCAGATACTTGTGACCGGAGTCGAGGACCCAGGAACCAAGGCGCACAGCCCCAACGAGTCGCTGCACCTCGGGGTGTTCCACCGGGCCGTGCTCACCGAAGCCGTGCTGCTCGCGCGTCTCGACGAGCGTGGGAAGAAAAACGCGTGATCGATGCTTAGACTGGAGAGAGCATTTACTAGGCAAAAGGAGTGGTCATGACCGACACGACACTGACTGATAGCACCACGACCGAGTCCGCACCGGCGCACGGCGTCGGCCTCACGGCCACCGCTGCCGCGAAGGTCCGCGCCCTCTACGAACAGGAAGCGCGCGACGACCTCCGCCTTCGCGTCGCAGTGCAGCCCGGCGGATGCTCCGGGCTCATCTACCAGCTCTACTTCGACGAGCGCCTGCTCGACGGCGACGCGACCGTCGACTTCGACGGTGTCGAGGTCGTCATCGACAAGACGAGCGTGCCCTACCTCGAGGGTGCGAGCATCGATTTCGAAGACACGATCCAGAAGCAGGGCTTCACGATCGACAACCCGAACGCCGGCGGAAGCTGCGCATGCGGGGACTCCTTCCACTAGGACGCACCGGTCGCAGTCGCGCTCGTCCAGCGATCGGACGATCTTCACCGAGCAGACATCCAGAAAAGGGAATTGCCGACCGGCAGTTCCCTTTTTTGATGCCGAAATGCCGTCCCGTCGGTCTCTCGGCGGGTGCCGATCGCAGTAGGCTAGTGGAGTCGAACCGAAGCTGAGTTCTCTCACAGTCCGTGTCATTGAAAGGTCCCCGGTGCACTCGAACCGCCGTCTACGATGGGCAACCATCCCGATCGCCGCGATGCTTGTCGTCGTTCTCGCCGGGTGCACCCAGACCCAGCTGCGTGGCTACCTCCCGGGGGAGCCAGGAATCACCAACAACACCGACCGGGTGGCGGGCCTCTGGGTCACGTCTTGGATCGTTCTGCTCATCGTCGGCATCGTGACCTGGGGTCTAATTATCTGGGCCGCCGTCGTCTACCGCCGCCGCAAGGGACAGACCGGCCTCCCGACTCAGCTGCGTTACAACATGCCGATCGAGATCTTCTACACGGTCGTGCCCCTGCTGCTCGTGCTCGGATTCTTCGCCTTCACCGCCCGTGATCAGGCAGCCATCGAGGCGCCGATCGAAGATCCCGACGTCACCGTCGAGGTCTACGGCAAGCGCTGGGCGTGGGACTTCAACTACCTCAATGAGGGGCCCGGTGGCGAGGGCGTCTACTCGTCGGGTGTGCAGGCGACAGAGCTCGACGATGCGGCGACTGTCGACTACGACAAGCTCCCCGTGCTCTACCTGCCCGTCGACAAGAGCGTCGAGGTCAAGATTGAGTCGCGCGATGTCATCCATTCCTTCTTCGTCGTGGACTTCCTCTACAAGAAGGACATGATCCCCGGCAAGACGAACCACATGTACTTCACGCCGCTCAAGACCGGCACCTACATCGGCAAGTGCGCCGAGCTGTGTGGCGAGTACCACTCGCTCATGCTCTTCCAGGTGAAGGTCGTCGAGCAGGCGGAGTACGACGCCCACATCGCGAGCCTCGCCGCCGCTGGGCAGACGGGCACGCTCGGCGAGGAATACAACACCAACCAGAACCAGCCAGGCACGGAAGCCCCAGAACGCGAAGGTCACTCAGAATGAGCACAGCGACGGCACCGAAGGTCGGAACCACGACGCCCGGCCCCCGGCCGGTCGAGTCGAGGGTCGGCACCAAGGGCAACATCATTGTCGACTGGATCACCTCGACTGACCACAAGAAGATCGGGTACCTCTACCTGATCACCTCGTTCCTCTACTTCTGCCTCGGCGGGGTGATGGCGCTGGTCATCCGGGCGCAGCTGTTCGCGCCGGGCCTCGATGTGGTGGCGACGAAGGAGCAGTACAACCAGCTGTTCACGATGCACGGCACCATCATGCTGCTCATGTTCGCGACACCGCTGTTCGCCGGCTTCGCCAACGTGCTCATGCCGCTGCAGATCGGTGCTCCCGACGTGGCGTTCCCCCGGTTGAACGCGTTCGCCTACTGGCTGTTCAGCTTCGGCTCGCTGATCGCGGTCGCCGGATTCCTCACCCCGCAGGGGGCGGCATCCTTCGGCTGGTTCGCCTACACACCGTTGTCGACGACAACGTTCTCGCCCGGCCTCGGCGGCAACCTGTGGGTCTTCGGCCTCGCCATGAGCGGCTTCGGCACGATTCTCGGTGGCGTCAACTTCATCACCACGATCATCACGATGCGCGCCCCCGGCATGACCATGTTCCGGATGCCGATCTTCACCTGGAACACCCTGGTGACCTCGATCCTGATCATCATGGCGTTCCCGGTGCTGGCCGCCGCGATGTTCGCCCTCGGTGCCGACCGGGTACTCGGAGCGCACCTCTACAACCCCGAAGCCGGTGGCGCGATCCTCTGGCAGCACCTGTTCTGGTTCTTCGGGCACCCGGAGGTGTACATCATCGCGCTGCCGTTCTTCGGCATCATCTCCGAGGTGTTGCCGGTGTTCAGTCGCAAGCCGATCTTTGGCTACAAGACCCTCGTCTACGCGACGATCGCGATCGCGGCGCTGTCGATGACGGTGTGGGCGCACCACATGTACGTGACGGGCTCGGTACTGCTGCCGTTCTTCGCGCTCATGACGATGCTCATCGCGGTGCCGACCGGGGTGAAGATCTTCAACTGGGTCGGCACGATGTGGCGCGGCTCCGTGACGTTCGAGACCCCGATGATCTGGGCGATCGGCTTCCTCATCACCTTCACCTTCGGCGGACTCACCGGCGTCATCCTGGCGTCGCCGCCGCTCGACTTCCACGTGTCCGACACCTACTTCGTGGTGGCGCACTTCCACTACGTCGTGTTCGGCACGGTCGTGTTCGCGATGTTCAGCGGGTTCTACTTCTGGTGGCCCAAGTTCACCGGCAAGATGCTCGACGAGCGGCTGGGCAAGATCCACTTCTGGCTGCTGTTCATCGGCTTCCACATGACCTTCCTGATCCAGCACTGGCTCGGGGTCATGGGCATGCCCCGCCGGTACGCGACCTATCAGCCAGAGGACGGCTTTACCGCGATGAACCAGCTCTCGACGGTCGGTGCGATGCTGCTCGGCGTCTCGATGCTCCCGTTCCTCTATAACGTATGGATCACCGCGATGCGCGCGCCCAAGGTCACGGTCAACGACCCCTGGGGCTACGGTCGTTCGCTCGAGTGGGCGACGTCGTGCCCACCGCCGCGACACAACTTCACCTCGATCCCGCGCATCCGCTCGGAGTCCCCGGCGTTCGACCTGGCGCACCCGGAGGCCGGCATCCCGATCGGCATCGGTCCTCTCAAGGACGCCCCGGACGCCCCCGTCTACGACCTGTCCGACGAGAAGGTGAAGTAGCCGGTGCTCGCCAACACACGACTGTTCTGGAT
>JAJAZI010000052.1 GCA_026785785.1 Microbacteriaceae bacterium | reverse complement strand
GGACGGTTCGTTCAGCTGGGAGGACCTCGCGGCCCGCTACCAGTCCGAGCTCGCCAACGGCTTCGGAAACCTCGCCTCCCCTGTCATCGCGATGGTAAATAAGTACTACGACGGCGCCATCCCAAGCCCGGCCGAGTACACGGAGGCCGACCTGGGCATCCAGTCGGTCGTGAAGCAGGCCGCGGAGAAGGCGGATGCCGCGATCCAGCGCCTCGCCATCCACGAGGCCATCGATAGCGTGTGGACGATCGTCGACGAGCTCAACGGCTACATCACTATTCAGGAGCCGTGGGCGCTCGCCAAGGACGAGGCCAACCGGCCCCGCCTCGGCACCGTGCTGTACACCGCAGCCGAGGGGCTCCGCGCGCTCGCCGTGCTGCTGTCGCCCGTCATCCCCGACTCGACCCACAAGCTGTGGAGCGCGATCGGCGCCGCCCACGAGCTCGGGCACCTCACCGACCAGGTGATCGTGGATGCCGGGCACTGGGGCCAGCTGCCGCCCGCGAGCCGGGTGCACTCGATTGATGCGCTGTTCCCGCGCATCGAATCTCCGGAACCGGCGGGAGTATGAGCGAGAACGTGGCCGATTCGTCCAACTACATCCGCAAGCGCGAGTCCCGCGCCGAGCACGGCCAGACCCGCGACCTGAGCTACCCACCGCTGCCGCCGTCGCTCGTCGTGACCTGCTACGACAACCACGCGCACCTCGAGATCGCCGACGGCGACGACCCGCTCGACTACCTGCAGCAGCTCGACATGGCCTCGAGCGTCGGCATCCGCGGCGTCGTGCAGGTCGGCGGAGACCTCGAGACATCCCGCTGGTCGGCCGAGATGGCGGCCCGTGAACCGCGGATGCTGGCGGCCGTCGCCATCCATCCGAACGAGGCACCGGCCTACGAGGCCGCCGGCACACTCGACGCCGCGATCGCCGAAATCGACCAGCTCGCCACCCGCCCGCGGGTCCGCGCGATCGGCGAGACCGGGCTCGACTACTTCCGCACCGGCGAGGAGGGCCGCCCCGCCCAGCACCGCTCGTTCGAGGCGCACATCGAGATCGCGAAGAAGCACGACCTCGCGATGCAGATCCACGACCGCGAGGCGCACGACGACGTCATCGAGACGCTGCTGCGCGTCGGCGCCCCCGAGCGCACGGTCTTCCACTGCTTCTCCGGCGACGCCGGGATGGCCAGACTCTGCGCCGATAACGGCTGGTACCTCTCGTTCGCCGGCAACATCACGTTCAAGAACGCGTCGAACCTGCGTGAGGCGCTCGAGGTGATCCCGCGCGACCGCATCCTGGTCGAGACGGATGCGCCGTTCCTCACCCCGCTCCCGCATCGCGGCCGCCCGAACTCCCCATACCTGATCCCCGTGACGCTGCGGTTCATGGCCGAGCACCTCGGTACCGACGTCGCGATGCTCGCCGCGCAGATCTCCTCGAACACCGAGCTCGTCTACGGCAGCTGGGACGCGGAGCCGGTCGCGAGCGGCGGGTCCTCGCCGTGGGACGAGGCCATCGACCCGTCCGAACTCGCCTGATGGCGCTTCTGGGTCCGGCCGAGATCCGCGACCTCGCCGAGCTGCTCGGCATCCAGCCCACGAAAAAGCTCGGGCAGAACTTCGTCATCGACGCCAACACGGTGCGCCGCATCGTCAAGGCCGCCGGCGTGACGGCGACCGACACGGTCGTCGAGATCGGCCCGGGACTCGGCTCGCTTACCCTCGGGCTGCTCGAGACAGGCGCATCCGTCGTCGCCGTCGAGATCGACAAGCGCCTCGCCGCCCAGCTGCCGCTGACGGTCGAACGGTATTTCCCTCGGTCGCAGGCTCCCTCGGCGTTGGGGTCGCGCGATCGCCCTGGTTGCACCGCGCTCACCGTCGTGACGCAGGACGCCATGCGCGTCACCGAGCTGCCCGGCGACCCCGGCATCCTCGTCGCGAACCTGCCGTACAACATCTCCGTTCCCGTGCTGCTGCACTTTCTCGACACGTTCCGCGGCATCCGCTCCGGGCTCGTCATGGTGCAGGCCGAGGTCGGCCAGCGCCTCGCCGCCCCGCCCGGGTCGAAGATCTATGGCAGCCCGAGCGTCAAGGCCGCCTGGTTCGGGCATTGGAAGACCTCCGGCTCGGTGAGCCGGCACGTGTTCTGGCCCGTGCCGAACGTCGACTCGATCCTCGTGTCGTTCTCGCTGCGCGAGACGCCGATCGGCACGGAGCAGGAGCGGCTCGCGACCTTCGCCCTCGTGGATGCTGCGTTCCAGCAGCGACGGAAGATGCTGCGGCAGGCGCTTGCGGAGGTTCTCGGCGGCTCCGCCGCGGCATCCGCGACGATGCAGCGGGCCGGCCTCGACCCGACAACTCGCGGCGAGCAGCTCACCGTAGACGACTTCCTGGCGATCGCGCGCGCCATGGCCTGAGCCGCAGGCGCGCTGGGTCGAACTTGGGTGGCCCGTTGGCGTGAGTTGCCCGCTTTTGTCGGGTTAGCACCCGGGGAGGGGACATAAGTGGGCGACTCGGGTGACTTGGGCGACTCGGGTGGCCCGTTGGCGTGAGTTGCCCGCATTTGTCGGGTTAGCGCCCGGCGAGGGGACATAAGTGGGCGACTCCCGGGACGATCGCGTCAGTTCGACCTGTAGCGGCGCTCGCCGGAGTCTGTGAGCGGGTCGCCCACGCGTGACACGCGGCACGCGGCTCGCGCGCGATCTGACATTGCGCGGCCCGCGCGACGTCAGAAATCAGCGCCGAGTACGGAGTTGTGGCTGCTGGATGCGGCCGCGGAGCGACCATTACTGCGTACTCGGCGGGCTCTGACGCGGCGGCCCATTGG
>JAJAZI010000051.1 GCA_026785785.1 Microbacteriaceae bacterium | reverse complement strand
GCTCGAGCTCGGCGCCTTCGGCCGGAATCCCGGAGGCGCCGGCCTGCCACACGGTGCGGAACGCGGGCGAATAGGTGGCGTCGGGCTCGAGTGCGAGTTCGTCGATGCCGTGGCCGATCGAGGCGAGTTCGCGCACCGCCATCGCGAGGGCCGCGGATGCCTCGGCCGAGACGTGGATGTCGTAGGCGTCGTCCCACGGGGAGGTCGTCATCACGGCAAGCTGGAACCGTCCCTCGCCGCGCACCGCGGCGTTGAGCAGCCCCCCGCCGTCCCAGCGCGGCGCGCGCAGGGTGAACGGGTAGTCGCCGCCCGCGATCATCGCGTCGAGCAGCATAGCCGCGTCGGCGACCGTGCGGGCGAGCGGGCCAGGCACCACCAGCCCGGCGAGCTTGTCGATACCGGTACCGCTCGGCACGAGGCCGCGGGAGGGCTTGAGCCCGACGAGTCCGGTGGCCGCCGCGGGGATCCGCACCGAACCGCCGCCGTCGGTTCCCGGCGCGAACGGCAGAAGCCCCGCCGCGACGGCGACGGCCGCGCCGCCACTGGACCCGCCAGCGCCGAGGCTCGTGCGCCACGGATTGCGCGCCGGCGGCGCGACCCGGCTCTCGGTGTAGGAGGGAAGCCCGAACTCAGGCGCGTTGGTCTTGCCGAGGCTCACACCCCCGGCCGCGTCGAGAGCGAGGGTGAGCTCGTCCGAGGCGGCCGGCACGAAGTCCGCCATGAGCGCCGAGCCAAACTTCGTGGGCACCCCGGCACGCGGGTTGAGGTCCTTGTCGCCGAACGGGAGACCCCACAGCGGCGCGGACTTCGGCACGGACGCTTCGACCTGTGCCGCGCGCTCAAGGGCGGCATCCGAGGTCACCGTCACGAAGGCGCCGAGGCCGCCATCGAGCCGCTCGATGCGTTCGAGGTAGTGCCAGGCGAGCTCGGTCGGGGTGATCTCGCCGCGCTGGAGCCAGTCCCACTGCTCCTGGGCGGTGAGATGGTGGAGTTCGAACACTCCCCGAGCCTAGGCGTTCGGTGGCCGCGCCGGGTGTGAGGGCTCGCGCACCTCAACCGGATGTTAGATTCTCGGCACACAGCCAGAAGATCGGATGCCATGACCCGCCTCGCTCCCCACCTCGCCTCCCGCGCCGCCCTCGTCACCGTGCTCGTTGCGGCACTCGCCGGCTGTGCCGTGGTCGGCGCCGTCGAGCCGGAGCCGACCGCCGAGCCGGAACCCACGGCATCCGCGTCTCCCACTCCCACGGAGACCCCCACCTCGTTCACCGCGCCGGGCACCTGCGCCGAACTCGTCGGCCCCACCCTCGACGCGGAGTTCAGCGCGAACGGCGTCGACCTGTTCAGCGGCTCGGACGGCACCGGCATGTACACCCTCGAGGCTCCGCTCGGGCAGGACGGCGGCGACCCGCTGTACTGCCTCTATGGGCAGGACGGCGTCGACCTGAGCACGTTCGAGTTCGCCGCCCAGGGGCTTACGAACGACGCTCACGAAGGGGTGATCGCCGAACTGGCCACCCGCGGCCTCGACGAGCAGGCCGACGGCGAGCGCGTGACCTTCAGCCAGGAGGGGGACGAGGGAAGCAGCCCCGCGATCGTGCACATCGTGCTCCCCGACGGCTGGGTCACCGTGCACAGCACGTTCGGCGGGCCGGACCGGTTCGCTGAGGCGACCGGCTGGGCCGAGACGGCCCGCGGCCAGGTCTACCCGGCGCCGTAGCTACTCGAGCTCGGCGCGCAGGCTCTTCACGAGGTCGTGGAAGGCGAGCGGCGCCGTCTGGATGACCCGGCGGCCGGCCGCGAGCGCGGCCTTCTCTCCGCGCTGCGCCACGCTGAGAACCACGTGCTCGAGATTCGAGCCGTATTCGTCCGGAACGACGCGGTACTCAGCTCGGTACCACCAGCCACCCTGCGCAACGATGAAGAAGGCGTCGGGATCGGCGAGGTAGGCACTCCCGGCGCCCGCGCCGGGGTTCAGCCGCCCGTCGAGCGCGGTGAAGACCGCCTTCGGCCTGGCCTTGATGTGGGCGGCGAAGGTGTGCAGCACCGTGTGCTTCGCTGGTCGCAACCGGGGGGCATCGGGCATGCAACGACCTTAACCCGGATTGAGCGACAAACCCTTGACAGGCTCGGCGTCCGGTGGTTAGCTGGTCAAGTAACTAACCAATGAACAACGACCGAGGAGTCACGTGGATGCGATGAGGCCGATCTTCATTCAGATCGCCCAGCGAATCGAGAACGACATCCTCAGTGGAGCGCTGCTCGAGGAGACCCAGGTTCCCTCCACGAACGAGTTCGCCGGTTTCTATCGGATTAATCCGGCCACCGCCGGGAAAGGAGTGAACCTGCTCGTGGACGCGGGAATCCTCTACAAGAAGCGGGGCATCGGCATGTTCGTCGCCGATGGGGCCCTGGCCCGGATCAGGGCGAACCGGCGGGAGCAGTTCCGCGACGAGTTCGTGCGGCCCCTCCTGGCGGAGGCTGCGGGTCTCGGTATTTCGCGGGCCCAGTTGGCCGACATGATCCTGTCCGACACGAACAAGGAAGAGGGCGTGGCATGAGCACCGTCATCGAGGTCAGCGGCCTCAGCAAGAGATTCGGAAAAGTTGTGGCGCTCGACGACGTCAGTTTCTCCGTCGGCGAGAACAAGATCTGCGGTCTACTCGGTCGCAACGGCGCAGGCAAGACCACCCTCATGCAGCTCCTCACGGGGCAGCAATTCGCCACCTCAGGCACAATCGAAATATTCGGGCGCTCGCCCGTAGAGACAGCGAGCGTGCTCGAACGCATCTGCTTCATCAAGGAGAGCCAGACGTATCCGGAGGACTTCTCCGTGAAGCACGTGTTCACAAGTGCGCCGTGGTTCTTCAGCGGGTGGGATGCCAGCTTTGCCGAGCAGCTCATCGACGACTTCCGCATCCCGACGAACCGCCGGGTGAAGAAACTCTCCCGCGGCCAGCTCTCCGCCGTCGGCGTGGTGGTCGGCCTCGCGTCGCGGGCGCCACTGACCTTCTTCGACGAGCCCTACCTCGGGCTGGATGCCGTCGCGCGGCAGACCTTCTACGACCGGCTCCTCGAGGACTACGCGAAGCATCCGCGCACCGTCATCCTCTCGACCCACCTGATCGACGAGGTCAGCAATCTGCTCGAGCACGTGATCGTGCTCGACCAGGGCCGGGTCATCATTGACGGCGCCGCCGATGATGTGCGCAGTTCCGCCACCACTGTGGTGGGCCCGCGAGGCGCCGTCGACGCGTTCGTCGGCGACCGGGCGGCGCTGTCCCGCCAGGGGGTCGGCGGTCTCGCGTCGGTCACGATCCACGCACTCACCTCCGATGAGCGCCACGCAGCCGGCGATGCCGGCCTCGAGTTGTCGCCCGTCTCACTCCAACAACTGATTATCCACCGGACGAACTCGTCCTCGAGAGAATTCGAGCAGAGCGCATGACAATCGACGCCCGGGCACGCCGACCTGCGACCAGTGGGGCGCTCACGCGCATCGTCAACGTCGCCCGGCTGCACCTGACCCAGAAGGGACCGCTCCTCGTGCTCCCCTGGCTGATTCTCGGATTCATTTTGCTCGTGAATCTGTTGATCTGGTGGATTCTCGCGAGTGCATTGCCTCCAGCGGACCGCGTCGACGCCGCGGATAGCATGCAGTTCAGCGGAGCTTCGACGTTCATCTTCGTCTACATGCTCGTTGTCGCGGTGCAGGCAATCAACGCCACATTCCCCTTCGCCCTCGGCTACGGCGTGACACGGCGCGACTTCTACCTCGGATCATCACTGACCTTCGTGCTGCTCAGCCTCTACTACTCGCTCGGAATGACTCTGCTCGCCGAGCTGGAACGGGCAACCGGCGGCTGGGGCCTCGGCGTGGCAATGTTCGACGTGGTCTTCTTCGATGCCGACACCCCGCTGCAGCGCTTCGCCCTGTTCCTGCTCGCCTTCCTCTTCTTTTTCTTCGTCGGCGCGGCCACGGCCGCCGTCTACGTGCGATGGCGCTCGAGAGGGATGCTCGTCTTCTTCGCCGCGCTCGCCCTCATCGCCGTCGGGCTCGCCTGGCTCGCAACCGACACAGGGAGCTGGCCGCTAATCGGTGGCTGGTTCACCGAGAACGGGGCACTGGGCGTCGCCGTCTGGAGCCTGGTGCCGAGCACCGCGGCGGCGGTCGCCGGCCTTGTGCTCATCCGAGGGGCGACGCCGCGGACCTAGACCCGCTACTTCAGGCTCTTCTGCATCAGGATCGTGCCGAGCCAGCGGTTGAACTTGAACCCCACCTTGCCCATGTGGCCGATCTGTTTGAAGCCGAAGTTCTCGTGCAGTCGGATGGATGCGTCGGCGCCGCGGTCGGCGATGACGGCGACGATCTCCTTGAGCCCGGCGGCCCGAGACCGGTCGATCAGCTCGGCCATGAGGGCTTTCCCGAGGCCCTTACCGGTCGCGGCCGGCCCGAGGTAGATCGAGTTCTCGACCGTGAACCGATAAGCGGCCTTCGTCTTCCACGGAAAAACGTAGGCGTAGCCGAGCACGTGAGCGTTGGGGCTCACCGCCACGATGAACGGCAGGCCGAGCTTGCCGAGCTGCGCGAACTTCGCGCGGAGCTGCGCGAGCGTGATCGGCGTCTCGTCGAAGGTGACGGTCGAGTTGGCCACGTAGTGGTTGTAGATCTCGCGAATGTCAGGCAGGTCGGCGGCGGTGACCGCGCGGATCTCGTACTCGAACGGCACCTGGAGGGGCGGCAGGTTGCGCTGGGCGCCGACCGGACGGTGGCTGGCCTGGTACTCCTCTTCGAGCATCAGAACTCGCGTGTCTCGTGTCGGAGCATGCGGGAAATCCTAGTCCAGCGACCTGTGCCGCGGCACCCGCGAACAGCGCCGCTCGTCACGTCACGTCACGCTTCCAGGCGCCGAAGTACCCGGCGAGCGCCGCGAACGCTGCGATGGCGAAGAGCACGAGACCGCCCTGCCACCACTCGAGCGACACGGTCTCGACCTGGCCGGTGCTCAGGGAGGTGAAGATGCTCGCTCCGACGAGTGCGTCGCTTGCCGCGCCCGGCAAAAACTGGCCGATCTGCGCCGTCCATTCCCAAATCGTGGCCGCGAACCGCAGGATCGGCTCGACGAACTGGGTGAAGGCGAGCACGATCACGATCGCGGCGACCTGATTGGGCACGAGCACGCCGAGGCCGACGCCGACGACCGCCCAGAGCGACATCGCGAGCACGATGCGGGCGGCGAGCATCCATGTCTCCGAATCGTCTAGCGCCGTCGGCACGCCCGTCGCGGCGAGGATCGGAGCGCCGAGGCCGATGGATGCGACAAGCGAGACGACCCCGTAAAGGGCGCCGGCGACGGCGAGCACCACGATCTTCGCGAGCAGGACCACACCCCGGCGCGGGGTCGTGAGGAAGGTGGGGGTGAGGGTCTGGTGACGGAACTCCGACGTCGTCGCGAGGGCGCCGAGCAGCACGGGGAACACGTAGCCCACCGCCGACGCGGTGCTGTAGACGACGGGCGGGAGCGACGCCTCGGGCAGCTGT
The DNA here is from genome assembly GCA_026785785.1 of Microbacteriaceae bacterium. Lineage (GTDB taxonomy): Bacteria > Actinomycetota > Actinomycetes > Actinomycetales > Microbacteriaceae > Marisediminicola. The sequence continues at coordinate 141 of JAJAZI010000051.1, read as the reverse complement.
GGTAAGCCGGGCGTCGCCGACAGCTGCTCCCCCATCGCCCCGAACAGGCCCGCGAGCAGGCCAGCGGTGAACGCGATGTAGCCGAACAGTACGAGAAGCAGGATCCACCAGAGCCGCGTGCTCGTGAGCTTGAGCAACTCG
>JAJAZI010000050.1 GCA_026785785.1 Microbacteriaceae bacterium | reverse complement strand
CCTCGTGCTCGACGAGGTGGCAGTGGTGCACCTACTGCCCCGCCGTGTTGAAGGTCAGTTACACCCACGTCAGCTGTCCGGGGTAGGCGATGACGGTGTCCTCCCATCCGCGCTCCCCCGGCTCCGGCGGCTGCGGCACGGAGCCGAGCCGAGCACGAGCGCTAGCACGATCGCGAGCACGATCGCGAGCGCAAGCGCAAGCACAACTGCGAGCACGACCGCGAGCACGACAGCATCCTGCTCCTCGTCCAAGCGTCTGAGAACAGTCTCACCTTCCGCCCGGTCGGACGAGGCAGCAGCCCCTCGATCAACGACCACTGAGCATCCGGGACCACCAGAAATCGCGACATGAAACGAGCATGCCCGGCGATCCAAAGAAATATTTCCCAGACGCCCCCGCAGGTCCGGTGGGATAATAGGCGGATGCTTGTGTCTTTCTCAGTCGCCCCGTCCGGAACCGGTAGCGACGACGGCTCGGTGCACAACGACGGCTCGGTGCGCGACGCCGTCGCCGCGGCCGTGCGCATCGTGCGCGAGTCGGGTCTGCCGAACCACACCGATGCCATGTTCACGACCATCGAGGGCGACTGGGACAGCGTCTTCGACGTGATCAAGCGCGCGACGGAGGCTGTCGGCGCCTACGGCTCGCGAGTGTCCCTCGTGCTCAAGGCAGATATCAGGCCGGGCTGGTCGGGAGAGCTCACCGCAAAGCTCGAGCGCCTCGAGGCCGCTCTCGAGGGCCAGGAGCGTCCGGCACCCCAGATCTAGGCGCACTCGACACGATCGCGACGACAGCCCAACCCAGCACGACGAACAGCAGCAGGTTGCGCAGGGTGAGCACGACGAGCATCGCCGGGAACACCCCGAGCAGGTACCCGTACAGGTAGGGGTAGATCACGTGGGTGAGCCCCGCGATCAGCAGCACGAGCGCCGCGGGGACCACGAACCGCGCTCCCCGCCGCTCCGCGCGCGTCACCAGGCCGAGAATCACGGGCACGGCCAGCCAGGAGATGAACTGCGGCGAGCCGACCTTCTGGAACGCGATCATGCCCGTGAGCAGTGCGAGCACGAGCGGCGGCAGCAGCGCCGCGGCATCCGCCCCCCGGCGCAGCGCGACCAGAGCGACGGCGGTGATCGCGGCGACCGCGATCAGCAGGATCGGTGTCATGAGCGAGCCGACCAGGCCGGTGCCCTCGCCGCGCACCTGCCAGGTGAGGATGCTGTCGTCGTAGTAGACGCTCGCATCGGCCAGACCCGCCCAGGCGAGCCACATCCACGCCGTCGTAACCGGCGCCTCGACCTGCAGCCCGCGCCCGGTCTGCTCGGTCACGAAACTGAACACGTTGGCTCCGCTCCCAAAGGAGAGCGTCACGGCCACCACCGCGATACTCGTCCCGACCGCCGTCGCGAGCACGCGCCAGCGGTTCCGGCTCACGGCGACGATCGCGACGACGATCGCGCCCGGCCAGACCTTGATCCAGGCCGCGATCGTCAGCAGCAGCGCCGCGACGCGCGGCCGGGCCGCGATCAGGGTAACGGCGACGACGGAAAGCGACACGGTGACCGAGTCGATGCGGCCGAGGGCGATCGGCCCGAGCGCAAGCAGGAACAGGAGCCACCACCAGCCTGCAGCCGCGCGACCCGGTCGCGCGCCTCGGCCGATGAGAACGCAGAACGCCACCGCATTGAGCAGCGTCACCGTCACGAGCCACCCGGCCACGTAGGCGTCCGGGCCGACCGTGGCGAGCGACAACGCCGGGATCGCGTCGGCAATCTGGGTGCCGAGCTGCGCGGCAAGCATCGGCACCAGGGCGAGGATCGGGTACACCCACGGCGCGTCGATGCCCACCCAGTAGTCGGCACCGGTGGCCTGGTCGGTCCAGAAGCGGTAGACGGTGACGTCGCCGAGCGGCCAGCCGTAGCCGAAGACGTTGAGAGCGATGAGCACGGCGTGCACGATCAGGAACCCCGCCCACAGCACCAGCGGGGCCCGGGCGGCACGGCGCCACGGCGCATCCGCTGGCGCACCGGCTGGCCCTCCCGGCGGCTGCTGCGCCGGCACCCCGCTCGGACCGGCGGATGCCGGCAGCACCCGGCTCATGCGCGCGAAGCGACGAGCAGCCGGGCGACGACCCCGGGCAACTCGGCGGCGAGGTCGAGCACGGTGAACGGGCCTCCCCTGCTGGCCCGCTCGGCGGCGACCGAGTGCAGCACGCACGCCGTCGCGGCGAGCGGCGCGAGCGCACCGCGGGTCGCCGCGATCTCGTCGGAGTGGGTGGCGAGGAGCGACCCGAGGATGCCGCCGAGGGCATCTCCTGTGCCGGCCGTCGCGGTCCACGACGTCGCGGAGGTCACGCACAGCCGGCTCCCGTAGGGGTCGGCAACGTGGGTGCGGAATCCCTTGAGCAGCACGGTGACCCCGAGGTCGTCGGCGGTCCGCGCCGCCCAGGCGGCCGGATCCTGCGCGATCTCGGACCGGTCGATGCCCAGCATCCGCGCGAGTTCGCCGTGGTGCGGGGTGATGACCGTCGGTCCGGTCGCGGAGCCGACGAGGTCGAGGGCGCCCGCGTCGAGGGCGGTCGGCAGCTCTTGCTCGATGGCGGTCGTAAGGCGGTTCGCAGTGGCGGCGTCGCGGGCGCTGGCCGCGATTCCCGACCCGAGCAGCCAGGCCTGCACCCGCCCCTGCCGGGTGACAATCTCCGGGCGGCGCGCGAGCGCGAGCCTCGTCGGCACCTCGGGCCCGAGGTAGCGCACCATGCCGACACCGGTGCGCAGCGCGGCCTCGACGCCGATGACCGCGGCTCCCGGGTAGTCCGTCGACCCGGTGACGATTCCGAGCACACCCCGGGAGTACTTGTCATCGCTCGCGGTGGGAACCTTGATCTGCCCGGCGGCATCCGCCGGCGTCCACTCGGAGTAGGTCACTGTTCGACCCTAGTTCGCTTGCGGGCGGATCGGATGCCGGATGCGGGCATAGATTCACGCGGTGCCCAGTTGTAGCTGGGGATGTCTGAATCCACGCTCTTCTCCCCGCACACCATCCGTTCCGTCACCGTGCGCAACCGCATCTGGGTCGCGCCGCTCTGCCAGTACTCCGTCGACAGAGAGGACGGCGTGCCCACCGACTGGCACCTCGTGCACCTCGGCTCGTTCGCGCGCGGCGGCGCCGGCCTCGTGATGACCGAGGCGACGGCCGTGAATGCAGTCGGCCGCATCTCGGCCGAGGACACCGGCATCTACACGGACGAGCAGCGAGATGCATGGTCGCGCATCGTCGACTTCATCCATGGCCAGGGCGCCTCTGCCGGCATCCAGCTCGCCCATGCAGGCCGCAAGGCCTCGGTCTTTCGGGAGTGGGGGGCCGACTCCGGCACCCGCCCGGTCGGCGGCGGCGGCTGGGCCACCGTCGCGCCCTCGGCCGTCGCCTTCGACGGCTACGACGAGCCGGGCGCGCTCGACCGGCCCGGCATCGACGCGATCGTCGTCGATTTCGCCCGGGCCGCCCGCCGCTCCGTCGAGGCCGGGTTCGACGTTCTCGAGATCCACGCCGCCCACGGCTACCTCGTCCACCAGTTCCTGTCGCCCCTGTCGAACCGGCGCGACGACGAGTACGGCGGCAGCCTGGAGAACCGTGCCCGACTGCTGCTCGAGATCGTCGCCGCCGTGCGCGCCGCGGTCGGCCAGCTGGTGCCGATCCTCGTCCGTTTCTCGGCGAGCGACTACACCGACGGGGGCTGGGACGTCGCTCAGACCTCCGCCGTCGCGGAGTGGGCGAGGGACGCCGGCGCCGACCTGTTCGACATCTCGTCCGGCGGTCTCGTGGCCGGTGCGACAATCCCCATCGGTCCCGGCTACCAAGTCCCGTTCGCCGAGGAGGTGCGGCGCGACGCCGGGGTTGAGGTGAGCGCCGTGGGCCTCATCACCGAGGCCGCGCAGGCCGACGAGATCATCCGCTCCGGGAGGGCCGACGTGGTCATGATGGGCCGCGAGATCATGCGCGACCCGCACTTCCCGCTGCGCGCCGCCCACGAGCTCGGGGTGCCGATCGACTACTGGCCGGCACAGTACCACCGCGCGCGGCCCCGCTAGCGGCGGCGCTACCGGGGCGCCCGTGCCCAACGCTCTCGCCGGCGCGGCATACTGGCGGCATGAGCCTCAACATCCGTCCCGTCTCCGCCGCCGCCGACGAGGCCGAGTGGAGCGCACTGTACGCCGGCTACCGCGAGTTCTACGGTGAGCCGGATGACCCGGCCAAGGTGCAGGCGGCGTGGCGGATGCTCTTCGACCCGGCTACCGGTCTGGAGGGTCTCGTGGCGGTGCACGAGGGCCGCGTCGTCGGCCTGGCGAACTGGCGGGAGTTCCCCGACCAGCTGTCGGCCTCGACCGGGATTTTCCTCGACGACCTCTTTGTCTCCCCCGCCGCACGGGGTCAGGGTGCCGGCGAGCAGCTGGTCGAGGCGCTTGCGCAGGTTGCGCGTCACCGCGGAATCGGCGTCGTGCGCTGGATCACCGCACCGGACAACGCCACCGCGAGGCGCCTCTACAACCGCGTCGCTGAGCTCGCCCCGTGGGTCACCTACGACCTCGTTCCCCGGGCTGGCACCGCGGCCAGCTGACCTTCGTGGGCTGGCACCGCGGCCAGCTGACCTTCGCGAACCGAGCGCGCTGCGCCGCACTCCTCGAGGGGCAGCCCGACACGCCGCGCAGGCAGGGCACGCTCGCCCACGCCGTTCCCCTATCCGCGGAAGCGCGTTGCGCCAGCGCGAACGCGCACTGCGCGCAGAAGCGCGGTGCCCGCGTCGGCGTCCGCTTCTGGGCGCACAAGCGAGCTTCGCAGGTGAGGCGCGCTTGCGCGGGAGGTGGGCCACACGCGTTCGCGCGTGCTGCCCGCGCGGATCGCTCTCCCACGCCGACGCCGAATGGGGCACTCCGCCACCCGCGCAGGCGCGTAGTACCCGCGCAAGCGCGCAGTGCCCGCGCAAGGCGCGCAGTGCCCGCGTAAGGCGCGTAGTACCCGCGCAAGCGCGCAGTGCCCGCGCAAGGCGCGCAGTGCCCGCGCAAGGTGTCGTGCCCCCGGCCGAGCGTTGTACCGACCGGCGAGCGTTGTGTCCGCGGATGCTGCGGCCCCGGGCGCACCGCGCCTCGGAAAACCACGCGCAGCATCACCCCCGAGATGCGGGCCCCGAAACCGGCCACTGCTCCGTACTCGCCAAATCTTTATCGGTGCACGACCCGCGGCACGGCGCCGGCGAGCACTCACGACAACGCGCCTGCTAATTCCCGTGCGCCGGCTAGATCCGCCGGGTCGCGTCCCTGACCTCGCCGACGAGCTCCTCGATGATGTCCTCGAGAAACAGCACCCCCTGCGTGGT
>JAJAZI010000049.1 GCA_026785785.1 Microbacteriaceae bacterium | reverse complement strand
CCAGATCCTCCGGGGCAGCAACAAGCACCACCCCACACGTTACGGGCCGCCCCGTGGGGGGGCCCTTTTTTTGTGAGCGGGTTAAGCGCCCGCGAACGGCGCCGTCTGTGCGGAGCGCCGCGGAGTACCCAGCGGTGTTACCGAGCGCGTTCGGGTGGAAATTGGCGGGGTCGAAGGGGTCGAAGGGGTCACTGTTGAAGCTGATGTATGGCACGTTCGAGCCGATGCCGTGGCCGGCGAACTCGTCCGTGACGTCCGTCAGCGACACCCGCGGGTTGTTCGTTGCCCTCACCGCCCCGAGGATGACCTGGTTCAGCAGGTCGGTGGCATAGTTCATGGTGACGGCGAGCGACCCGAACGTCGGGTCAGTCGCCAAACTCGGGTCGAACAGCATTGGATAGTTGAGCACGACGATGCGCGCCTTCGGAAACTCGGCGGCAACGGCGGTGTAGGTGCGGACGAGCGTCGGCCCGACGACGGTCTGCAGGTTGGCTGTGGCCGTGTCGACCGCGGTCTCACAAGGCACCGATGCCGGATCGAGCGCGCAGGCTGCGAGCACTAGGTTGGAGCCGGCGTCGATGCCGCCCACCGTGATGGTCACGAGAGACGCCTTCAGTTTGGTGCGGGGGTCGATCACCGCGACCCGCCTGAGCATGTCGGTCGTGTCCGCGCCGGAGCAGGCGAAGTTCAGGGCCTCGCGGTAGCTGCTCGATCCCGCGGTGATCGCCGGGTAGCTCGCGAACTGGCTCCGCAGACAGTCTCCCAGATACGGGGCCGCGCCCTGGCCGGCGGTGAAGGAGTCACCGATGGCGACGTAGGAGCCGCCGGCAGAACCCTTGGGCTTCGCGACCGGCGATGCGGTGGCAGGGGCGACGGATGCGGCCACGATCAGGCCGAGGGACAAGAGCGAGACGGCGCCGAGGCGCGACATGAAGCGAATTCGGGATCGCTGAGGTTGGGTCATGGGCTCACGGTAGTCCTCCGGGCATCCGTGCCACAATGGGCAGCTCGGCCGGAACCGGTCTAGCGCGTCGACCCGGCTGCTACTCCCACTCGATCGTGCCCGGCGGCTTCGACGTGACGTCGAGCACCACGCGGTTCACGCCGGCTACCTCGTTCGTGATCCGGTTCGAGATGCGCGCGAGCACGTCGTAGGGCAGGCGGGTCCAGTCGGCCGTCATGGCGTCTTCCGACGACACCGGGCGCAGCACGATCGGATGCCCGTAGGTGCGCCCGTCGCCCTGCACTCCGACCGAGCGCACGTCGGCGAGGAGCACGACGGGGCACTGCCAGATCTCGCCGTCGAGGCCGGCGGCGGTGAGCTCGGCGCGGGCGATCGCGTCGGCCTTGCGAAGCAGCTCGAGGCGCTCGAGGGTGACCTCGCCGACGATGCGGATGCCGAGGCCGGGGCCGGGGAACGGCTGGCGTCCGACGATGACCTCGGGCAGACCGAGCTCGCGGCCGATCGCCCGCACCTCGTCCTTGAACAGGGCGCGCAGCGGCTCGACAAGCTCGAACTTGAGGTCCTCCGGCAGGCCGCCGACGTTGTGGTGGCTCTTGATGTTGGCGGTGCCGGTGCCGCCGCCGCTCTCGACGACGTCGGGGTACAGGGTGCCCTGGACAAGGAACTTGATCTCCTCGCCGCCAGCCGCAGCCTCGAGCCCGAGCGCCTCGGCGGCACCCTCGAAGCTGCGAATGAACTCGCGGCCGATGATCTTGCGCTTCTGCTCGGGGTCGGTGACGCCCGCGAGTGAGTCCATGAACTGCTCGACGGCATCGACCGTCACGAGGCGCACGCCGGTGGAGGCTACGTAGTCCTCCTCGACTTGGCGGCGCTCATCCTGCCGGAGCAGCCCGTGGTCGACGAAGATGCAGACGAGCTGGTCGCCGACGGCCTCGTGCACGATCGCGGCGGCGACGGCGGAGTCGACCCCGCCGGACAGGCCGCAGATGACCCGAGCGGTACCCACCTGCTCGCGGATGCGGGCGACCTGCTCGGCGATGACGCTGCCGCTGTTCCAGTCGGCCGGGATGCCCGCCGCGGTGTGCAGGAAGTTCTCGAGCACCGTCTGGCCGAATTCGGAGTGCTTGACCTCGGGGTGCCACTGCACGCCATAGAGCTTGCGATCGTCGCTCGCGAAGGCCGCGACGGGGGTGGAGGCGCTCGAGGCGAGCACGTCGAAGCCGGCCGGAGCCTTCGACACCGAGTCGCCGTGGCTCATCCAGGCGGTCTGCGCGACGGGCTGACCGTCGAGCAGGCTGCTGCCGTCGCCGGTGAGGGTGACCGCGGTAGCGCCATATTCGCGCAGGCCGGTGTTGCTCACCTCCCCGCCGAGCTGCTGCGCCATGACCTGGAACCCGTAGCAGATTCCCAGCACGGGAATCCCGAGGGCGAGGATGCCGGCATCCAGAGTCGGGGAATTCTCCTCGTACACGCTCGACGGCCCGCCGCTGAGCACGATGCCGACCGGGTTCTTCGCCACGACCTCCGCCGCGGTGATCGTGTGCGGCACGATCTCGCTGTACACGTTCGCCTCGCGCACGCGGCGCGCGATGAGCTGCGCATACTGGGCGCCGAAGTCGACCACGAGGACGGGTCTCTGCCGGGTCTCACTCACTGGGGGGCCTCCACGCGCGCGGCGCGTTCTTCGAGTTCGAGTTCGGCGATTTCGTTTCGCGCGCGTCGGGACATGTAATGCTCGACGATGAAGGACAAGAATGGCACAACGCCGCCGAGCGCGATGGCGATGAACCGGGAGAACGGCCACCGCATGATGCTCCACAGACGGAAGTCGGCGAACAGATAGACGACATAGAGCCACCCGTGGGCGATGAGGATCGCCGTGCTCAGGTTGAACGCCGTGACGGTGTCGACGGGAACGAGCGCGAAGAAGCCGCCGGGTCCGCCGAGCTCCATCTCAAGCTGGAGGGGCGTGTACTTGAACACGACCTCGAAGACCAGCAGCAGAAGCAGGAATCCCGTCGCGTACGCGATCACCCGGTAAAACTTCAGAGCACCGCGGATGCGCGGCAGATCGGACGGCTTGGGCTTGAGAGGCATTGCCTTAGTTTACTTCTGCGCGCGGGTCGGATTCGCCGGCCGGCTCCGTCCCGAGCGCAGCCTCCTCGGTCTCGCGCTCCCAGGCATCCCGCACCAGTCGATACCACATGAACACGGCGAATCCGGCGAAGACGACCCACTCGGCCGCGTAGAAGATGTTGAGCCAGTTGAGGGTGACCGTCTCGATGGGGGTGGGTGAATCGATGGTCTCGAGGGCACCCGGGGCCGAGTCCTGCACGATGTATCCGCCGTAGGCGCTGCCCTCGAAGCCGTCCCACTCGTTGATGAGCGCGGCGGGAGCGAAGGCACTCCGCTCGCCGTTCTCGAAGTCGGTCTCCTGCGCGGACTCCCCCGGCAGGTAGCGGCCGGTCACGGTGGCCTGCCCGCCCGAGAGGGAGCGCAGGGCCGCGTCGGCTGCCGCCTCGGTCGGCGCCCAGCCGACGGCGATGGCGACGGATGCAGCGTCGGCGGTCACCAGGTGCCCGACCGCCCAAAACCCCGTCTCGCCGCCGTTGACCCGGTTGCTGATCACCGAGAAGTCCGCCTCGATGAACTCGCCGCTCACCATGACGAGCTGGCCGTCGGCGCGCTGCGTCGTCGGCTTCTGCGGCTCCGCCACCTCGGACAGCGGCAGCACCGTCTCGGACTCCCGTTCGATGACCTGCCCGGAATCAATGCTGCGGGAGAGCTGCCACTGCCCGAGCGCGGCGAACGCCGCGGCCACGACGAGGGCGAGCACGAGCAGGGCGATCCACTTAGGACGGCGGGCGATACTCCACATGCTCAATACTCCGGATCCGTCGGGCGCCGGGTGGGCATGTCCGACTGCTGCGCGGCCTGCTTCGCGACGGCGTCGTTCTCTCCGCCGTCGAAGTGGTCGGATGTCTCGGCGCGCTCGGATGCCTCGGCGCGCTCGGATGCCCCGTTGTCCGGTGCCGAGGTCGACGCATCCGAGACTCGGGCCACGGCGGGAGCGAACTCATCCGCGGGCACGAGATCGCCCGACATCGCCGCCTCGACGAGGGCGATCGCGTCGGCCCTGGCGTCGGCCCTCGCGTCGGCCTTTGCGCCGGCCTTCGCGTCGGCTCTGGCCTGGTCCCTCTCGCGCACCTGGCGGTGCGTCTTCGTGGTGCGCAGCACGACGGCGCCGATCCGCTCGGAGTTCGCGGCGAGGATCGGGCCCATGACCGACATGATGAGCACGTAGAGTCCCGCGAACGGCACGATGCGCTCGTCAAGGCCCGCGCTCAGCGAGAGGGTCGCGAGGATGAGCGCGAACTCGCCGCGGTTCTGCAGGATCACGGTCGCGTTGATGCCCGCCTGCGGGCCAAGCCCGTTGATCCAGGCGATGAACTGACCGGCGATGATGTTGAGCACGACGGTCATGAGCACGGCGAGCGCGACGGTGCTCAGCACGGACCCGAAGGTCGAGACGTCGAGGGTGAGTCCGAAGTTGAGGAAGAAGAAGGCCCCGAAGAGATCGCGCATCGGCAGAGAGAGCGACTCGATCCGGGCCCGGTAGCGGGAGGCGCCAAGCACGAGCCCGATCATGAACGCACCGATCGCATCCGTCACCCCGAGGATCTCTCCGATTCCTCCGAACAGCACCGTGAGGCCGAAGAACAGGATCGTGAACAGCTCGTCGTCCTTGGTGCGGATGAGGCGTGAGACCACCCGGCCGCCCCAGCGGGCGATCGAGAACATCACGACGAGGAACAGGAAGGCGATGCCGAGCTTGGCCACCACGGGCCAGATCTCGGTTTCGCCGCTCAGCACGACCGAGACGATCGCAAGGTAGATGGCAATGAAGACGTCCTCGACGACGGTGACGCCGAGGATCATCGGGGTCTCGCGGTTCGGGAGCCTCCCCAGCTCGATGAGGAGCTTCGTCACGATGGCGCTCGACGACGTCGCGGTGATCCCGGCGATGATGAGTGCCTCGCGCGTGCCCCAGCCGACCAGGAAGCCGAAGGCGAAGCCGACGCTCATGTTCACCAGGATGTAGGAGCCGCCGGACACGAGGAGCCGGCCGGCATTGCCGACAAACTCGTCGAGGTCGAACTCGAGGCCGAGGTTGAACAACAGCAGGATCAAGCCGAAGACCGCGATGAACTCGATGTTGCCGGAGTCGAAGTTGAGCGGGAACCAGCCTGTGTACGGGCTCGCCGCGAGCCCGACGATCATGTAGATCGGGATCGCGGGCAGCCCGATGAGCTTGCCGATCCGGCCGAGCGCGTACGCGATGAGCAGCAGCAGACCGAGAACGATCAGCTGTTCACCCAGGTGCATCGCCTAGCCGCCGGGCGGGGAATCGACGGCGACCGGGGGCCGTGCCGCGAGTTCTCCGGATCGGTAGAACTTGAAGGCCTTCGAGACCTTCTCCGGGGATCCCGCCACGACGAGGGTGTCGCCGGGGAAGACCGTGAAGTCGTCGGCGGGCGCCGGGTTGGCGGAGTCCCCGCGCACGACCGCGACGACCATGAGCCCGACGACGCCGCAGTCCGCGAGGGCGCCGACGTTCTTGCCGGCGATGTGGTCGTCGTCGTCGACGGTGAACCAGTCGATACTGAGGCCGGGTATCTGGTCGAGGGCTTCGATTCCCTCGGTAATCCGTGTGCCACCGAGGAGTTCGGCGAGCGTGTGCGCCTCGTCCTCGCTCAGGCGCAGCGAGACTTTGGCCGCGTCCGACGTGTCATCCTCGTCGGCGAAGGTGATGAGGTCGCTGTGGCCGGACCTGTGGCTGATGACGCCGACCTTGCCGCCGTCATCGCTGACGAAGGTGTGCAGCACTCCGACACCGGGCAGCTTCACCCGTCGAACATCGACCATGGGGCAGGACTCCTCGCGGGGTGGTTGGGTACCGCTCGATTCTACCCGGCGCTGTCTGGACGGGTCCCGCCGCTACTTCGCGCTGACGATGTCGGGCGCCTCGAGCCGCACCCGGTCGGCCGATGCGTCGTCGGGCATGGTCTGACTCTCGCGTTCCGCGGTGACGCGCTTGAGGTAATTGTTCACTTCCTTGTCGACGCGCTCCTGATCCCAGCCGTGCACACGCGCCATCAGCGCCGCGGCGATGGGCGCGGCCGAGACGCCGCGGTCCCAGGCCTCGATCGAGATGCGGGTGCGACGGGCGAGCACGTCTTCGAGGTGGAGCGCGCTCTCGTGCGAGGCGGCGTAGACGACCTCGGCACCGATGTAGTCGTCGGCACCCGGCAGCGCCTCGCCCAGCGAGGGGTCCTCACGGATGAGGTCGAGCAGCTCGTCCGTCATCGTGCCGTAGCGGTTGAGGAGGTGCTCGATGCGCACCTTGTGCACCCCGAAGGCGCGCGCGATCTTGGCCCGCTTGTTCCATGCGGCCTGATAGCCCTCGGCGCCGAGCAGCGCGATGTCCTCCGTCGTGCTCGGCGGCACGTTGGCGTCGAGCGCCGCGACGGCCTCGTCGATCGCATCCTTCGCCATGATCCGGTAGGTCGTCCACTTGCCGCCGGCGACGACGACCAGGCCGGGAACGGAGTGGGCGACGATGTGCTCGCGGGAGAGCTTCGACGTCTGGTCGGACTCTCCGGCGAGGAGCGGCCGCAGCCCGGCGTAGACGCCCTCGACGTCGTCGCGGGTGAGCGGGAGGGCGAGCACCGAGTTGACGTGCTCGAGGATGTAGTCGATGTCGGCGGCGGTCGCGGCCGGATGCGCCTTGTCGAGGTTCCAGTCGGTGTCGGTCGTGCCGATAAGCCAGTGGCGGCCCCACGGGATGACGAACAGCACGCTCTTCTCGGTGCGCAGCAGCAGCCCGAGCTTGGACTGGAAGCGGTCACGCGGCACGACGAGGTGGACGCCCTTCGATGCGCGCACCTTGAACTGGCCGCGCTCGCCGACCATCGCCTGGGTATCGTCCGTCCAGACGCCCGTCGCGTTGACGACCTGCTTGGCGCGGATGTCGAACTTCTCACCGGTCTCGAGGTCGTGGGCGTGTACACCGACCACCCGCTGGCCGACCTTGATGAACCCCTCGACGCGCACGCGGGAGGCAACATGGGCGCCATAGGACGAGGCGGTGCGCGCGAGCACGGAAACATAGCGGGCGTCGTCGACCTGCGCGTCGTAGTAAGTGATGCCGCCGACGAGCGCGTCGTTCGCGAGGCTCGGCACCATGCGCATCACCTGGCGCTTGCTCAGGTGCCGGTGGTGCGGCACGCCGGGCGGGCGGCCACCGGTGTAGCTGAAGATGTCGTAGAGCAGCATCCCGGCACCGACGTAGACGCGTTCGATGACGCGCTTCCGGAGCGGGTACAGGAACCGCACGGGCTTGACGAGGTGCGGGGCGAGCCGCTGCAGCAGCAGGCCGCGTTCCTTGAGCGCCTCACGCACGAGGCGGAAATCGAGCTGCTCGAGGTACCGGATGCCGCCGTGCACGAGCTTCGACGACCGGCTGGAGGTGCCGCTCGCCCAGTCCCGCGCCTCGACCATCCCGACCCGCAGGCCGCGGGTCACCGCATCGAGGGCGCTCCCGGTGCCGACAATCCCGCCGCCGACGACGAGGATGTCGAGCTCTTTCTCCTTTAGCGCGGTGATCGCGGCGTCGCGATCCTCCGGGCCGAGCTTCGATGATCGGGTAACCGTGTTGAGCGTGCTCATTGCTGCCTCCCGGTGCTTAACGCCCGGCCTGCGGTTGCCGGGGCTCACATCCAACCTATCTGGCGCTATACGGTGCGACAACGACCTCGACGCGCTGGAACTCCTTGAGGTCGGAGTATCCGGTGGTCGCCATCGAACGACGCAGTGCACCTACGAGGTTCATGGTGCCATCCGCAACTGTGGACGGGCCGAAAAGGATCTTCTCGAGAGGAGCGACCGAGCCGACCGAGACGCGGTGACCGCGCGGCAGTTCACCGTGGTGCGCCTCGGCACCCCAGTGCCAGCCGCCGCCGGGGGCATCCGTGGCGCGGGCCAGCGCGGACCCGAGCATGACGGCATCCGCACCGACCGAGAACGCCTTGGCGATGTCGCCGGAGGTGCCCAGCCCGCCGTCGGCGATGACGTGCACGTAGCGGCCGCCTGACTCGTCCATGTAGTCGCGGCGCGCACCGGCGACGTCCGCGACGGCGGTCGCCATGGGGGCGTGGATGCCGAGGGCTTTGCGCGTCGTGGACGCGGCGCCGCCGCCGAAGCCAACGAGCACGCCGGCCGCGCCGGTGCGCATGAGGTGCAGCGCCGGGGTGTAGCCCGCGGCGCCACCGACGATGACGGGCACGTCGAGCTCGTAGATGAACTCCTTGAGGTTGAGCGGCTTGTGGGTCTTGGAGACGTGCTCGGCGCTCACGGTGGTGCCGCGGATGACGAAGAGGTCGACGCCGGCCGCGACGACCGTTCCGTACAGCTCCTGGGTGCGCTGCGGCGAGAGAGCGGCGGCGACGGTGACGCCGGCGGCGCGGATCTCGGCGAGCCGCGCGGTCACGAGCTCCGGCTTGATCGGCTCGGAGTAGATGGCCTGCATGCGCGCGGTCACGGCCGCGGCGTCGAGGGTGCGGATCTCCTCGAGCAGCGGCTCCGGGTTCTCGTACCTCGTCCAGACCCCCTCGAGGTCGAGCACGCCGAGGCCGCCGAGCTGGCCCATCCGGATGGCGGTCGCGGGCGACACGACCGAGTCCATCGGGGCCGCGAGGAACGGGATCTCGAACTGGTAGGCATCGATCGACCACCCCACCGACACATCCTGCGGGTCTCTGGTGCGGCGGCTCGGCACGATGGCGATGTCGTCAAAGGCGAACACCCGGCGGGCGCGCTTGGCACGGCCGATTTCTACGTCAGTCACGCGCCCAGCCTAGTTGCCCTCGCGTTTGGCTCCGGCATCCGGCTGGTTCCCGACCGGGGGCGGTCATCCGTCGTTCGCTCCCCGGGGCCGGGCCGATCGGGCAAGCTGGGGTGATGATCGACCTGACCTGCGACCCACTCGAGACACTCCGCGAACGCACGAGCGCGAAGTGGACCACTTTCCCCGGCGATGTGCTCCCGCTGTTCGTCGCCGAGATGGACTTCCCGATCGCCGCGCCCATCTCCGACGCGATCATTGCCCGGGTGCGCGCGTCCGACACCGGCTATGTCGGGTCGCCGGAGCCGCTCGGCGCCGCCTTCGCCGGGTTCGCCGCGCGCGTCTGGGGATGGCAGGTTGATCCAGCACGGGTGCGCACGACGACGGATGTCAGCGTCGCGATCGTCGAGACGCTGCGCCGGGTGATCGACCCGGGGGACGGCGTGATCATCACCCCGCCGGTGTACCCGCCGTTCTTCGACCTCGTGCCCGAGGGCGGCGGCACGCTTGTCGAGGTGCCGCTCGTCGAGGTGCCGCTCGTCGAGGGCAGCGCCGCCCACTCGCTCGACCTCGCCGGAATCGAGGCGGCCTTCGCCGCCGGCGCCCGCGCGCTGCTGCTCTGCAACCCGCACAACCCGCTCGGGCTCGTGCACTCCCGCGCATCCCTCGAGGCCCTCGCCGAGCTTGCCGACCACTACGGCGCAACGGTCGTGAGCGACGAGATTCATGCGCCACTCGTGCATTCCGGAGTGCAGTTCCATCCGTTCCTCTCGGTGTCGGATGCCGCGCGCGAGCGGGGCGTGTGCGTCACCTCGGCGAGCAAGGGCTGGAAGGTTGCCGGCACCAAGTGCGCGATCAGGGGCGCCGCGAGCGACCGCGCCGTGGCGACCCTCGACTCGATGCCCTATGAAGTCAATTTCCGCACGAGCCTGCTCGGGCTGCATGCGTCGGTCGCCGCGTTCGAGCAGTGCGGGCCGTGGCTGGATGCCGCGGTCCGGGCCAT
>JAJAZI010000048.1 GCA_026785785.1 Microbacteriaceae bacterium | reverse complement strand
GCGTCATCTCGACGATGATCCCGCGCGCATCGCTCGGGTCACTCGACTTGGTCACGAGGGCGCGCGCGGCGAGGCGGTCGATCAGCCGGCTCACGCTCGGCTGGGTCAGCAGGAGGTGCTTGTTGAGCTCCTTGATGCGCAGCTTCCACCCTGTGTGCTGCGAGAGGTTGAACAGCACGTCATACTCGTTGAGCGACAGCCCGTTCGTCGGAAACTCGGCATTGAGGTACCGCATGACCGAGACCTGCGCGCGGAAGAGGGATTCCCACGCGGATACCGCGACGCGATTGTCGCTCATAGGGGGCTCATTCTCACGAAACCGAGTCTACGGAAGTCCGGCGCGGGTCGAGTGGGCTCGTGGGCACAAAATGACGGTCAGGCGAGATTGGCCGCCAAGGGAAATTGCCCGACCAACCAAGAAATTGCCCGTTAAACAGGATTGAGGGTCGGTCTCAGAGGCGAGAAACCGACCCTCTCCCTTGCACCAAGAGTGTCCTGCAATCACATTCCGCTTCAGTTGCCACAGCAAACAACTTCCACTCCATTAATATATAACAGCTCGGTAACGAACGCCAGTTATCCGAACGTTATTTTTTGGATTTTTTCTGCTTGCCCGCAGAGACGGTGTCGATCGAGAACAGCGTCGTCGTGCCCGAGACCTCGTTGCCGACGGCGAGCATCGGCTGCCCGGTGGGAGATTCTTTGGCTGGGATGAACGCCAGTCCTTCCGGTCCGAGGTCGCCGGCGGCAGCCAAGGTGGCGCCCTGATCGTCGGCGTCCTCGACCGAGACGGAGAAGTCGCGGTTGTTGATGTAGGTGACGAAGCGGCTGTCGGCGGGGGTGGTGATGTCGTAGACGACGACTCCGCCCACCCGCTCGAGGCCGATGAATGCGTAGGTGTGCCCGCGGACCTTGCCGATCGCGAGGTTCTCCGGTTCCGGCCCCTTGTCGTCGCTGCGGCCCTCGAGGTTCGACTCGGAGTGGTTGGAGTTGAAGAAGGCGGGGCTGGCGGTCGCGGTGATCTCTTCGAGCGCGTCGCCGGAGTCGAACACCTGGTCGCCGTCCGGCGTCCAGATCGAGAAGGACCTGGCGCCGAAGGCGTACAGCTCCTCGTAGCAGTCCAGTGCCGCATTGAAGCCGTTCTCGGTCGTCACGTTGAGGCGGCCGAGGTCGGCGTCTCCGGTGAAGGCGGCGAGGGGGCTCGACTCGCACACCTCGAGGTCCCCGACCCGCGCGCCCTCTTCGTAGTCGCCCCACTCCCGGGCGTCGCCCTCGTTGGCCGTGACCAGGTAGTCCCGTCCGCCCGTCTTGTACGCGGTGATCCCGTCGGGCATGTACATGCCGAACAGGCCGGGGAAGGTGCGGATGTCGACCTCGGGGGCGCCGCGCGGGTCCCGGTCGGACGGGTCGAGGCCGGCCCCGGAGACGCCGTGGTCCTTGAACCCGAACGAGCGGATGTGGGTGACCTCGGCGTCTGTCAGGCGCACCTCGGCGACGGCGTTTGCCTCCTGCAGCACGACGTAGGCGGTCGACTTGATCACCGCGACGTATTCGGGCTCGAAGGACCGGGAGACCGGATTCGTGTCGCTGGCGATGCCCGCGAACACGCGCACGCGCTCATCGAGAACGCGGCTGCCGCCCTGCTCGAACTCGGTGAAGCCGGCGGTGCGAACAGCCGACTGGGTGGGTGCCGTGCGCGTCTGTGGCAGCGTGACGATGCTGACCGAGCCCTCCGGATCGATCGTGTAGTCATCGTTTGGCTCGCCCTCGTTGGCAACGACCGCGAAGCGTCCGTCGGGAGAGAAGGTGACCATGTCGGGAAGCGCGCCGACCGTGACCGCGCCGAGAGGGGCATCGGCCTCGCCCGCGGCCGCATCGAAGAAGGCGATGGTTCCGTTGTCGGTCTTCGTAGGCGCCTCGAGGGCGATGGCTCCCAGTCCGTCGGCGCGCACGGCGACGGAGCCCGCGACACCGTCGTTCGCGAGGCCGAACAGCTTGACGGGCTCCGCGGGGTTGGAGACGTCGAGCACATCGACGGTTCCCGCGAGAGCGTTGACGACGAAGAGCCGGTCGCCGAAGTACGCGACAATCTCCGCAGCCGACTCGTCGAAGACGCCGGTGTCGTAGCTGCCGATCGGCGAGAGGGTCAGCGCAGCGTCGTCAGCCGCGAGCACAACGGGCTCGCTGCCCGGCTCGGCGCTCGCGGCGGGTGCGGACAGCCCCAGCAGGGCGAGGGCGAGGACAGCGGCGAGGGATGCGGCGCCGATTCTGGGCATGGTGTCTCCGATACGGGTGGCATGCAGGGAGCACTCTGTCTAACGACCGCCCGTGGCGGAGAGGTGAACGGCGGGTGACCAGAGATCGGTCAGGCGGGGAGCACCGAGGGGCTAGAAGAAGTCGGGGCTCGGGGTCGAGGCGTAACGGATCGAGACATCGGCGTGCCGGTCGAACCGGTAGCCGACGCCGCGCACCGTGCGTACGACGTCCTCATAGGCGCCCAGCTTGGAGCGCAGGCGGCGCACGTGCACGTCGATGGTGCGC
>JAJAZI010000047.1 GCA_026785785.1 Microbacteriaceae bacterium | reverse complement strand
CTCGAGGGCGATGCGCGACACCGTCGCATCCTCGACGAGCGCGGGGTCGTAGTTGTCGCGCACCGCACGGGTCATGCCGATGGTGCGCGTGACGAGCGTGGAGAGCCGGTCGAGTAGAGCGCGGTCCTGCTCGATCGTGATTCTGTGCCGCGAGCCGCGCGGGTTGAAGGTGAGGCTCTCCTCGGCGCGGTCCAGCTCTCCAGCGGCCTTCGCTTGCAGCGGTCGCAGTTCTCGTGCCCCTGTCATCATTAGCTCGAGCTCGGACGAGTCGACGGTGGAGCGCAGGGCGGCCGACAGTCGCTGCAGCGAGGAGGCGACGCTCGCCTCCAGGCGCCCAACGGCCAGCCGCGCGGGGGCGACGAGCACTGGCGGCACGATGAGCGCGTTGATGACGAGGCCCGCGACGGCACCGATGATGGTCTCGACGATGCGCTCGATCGAGTACTCGGGGGTCTGCGTGCCGATGGCGAGGACGAGCATCGCGCTGATCGGAATCTGGTTGGAGGACCCGGGCGTCAGCTTGAGCGCCCAGGCGACGAGCAGCGACACGACGATGACCGCGAGAACAACCCAGCTCGCGTTGCCGAACGCGAGCCCGGCGGAGTACGCGATCACGACCCCGAGGATCACACCGATGCTTCGCTCGATCCCCTTCGCGAGCGACTGGTTGATGCTCGGTTGTACGACGATGAGCGCCGCGATCGCGGCGAAGATCGGCAGGGGCTGCTGCAGGAGGAGGTTCGAGAGCAGCCACGCCGAGACGGCCGCGATCGAGGTCTTGAGCACCTGGAGCAGCGGGCTGCGCGCCGAAGCGCGGAGCGAGGCGAACTGGCGCATTCCCTTAGGTTAGTGCCGTCCGGCTGGACCCCGGGCCTCACTCGTAGCGCAGCGCGGCTCCACCCCCAGTGACCAGAGACTTTGACGAAAAGGTTGCGATGATTGTTGAACAATCATAGGCTGTCACGAAATCAGTGGCCACCGGTGCTGACACATTCCCCCACAAAGAAGTGAGCGCACCATGGCCGCGATCGGCTCCGCACCCAGGTTCCAGCTTCCGAAGAGGACGCGTCCGAAAAATGCGCACAGGACCGCGCTCCTCGGTGCGATGTTCCTAATGGCCACGAGCGCCGTCGGCCCTGGCTTCATCATCCAGACCACCACCTTCACAGTGCAGCTCGGCGCGGCTTTCGCCTTCGCGATCGTCGTCTCGATCCTCGTCGACATCGCCGTGCAACTGAACGTCTGGCGGGTCATCGGCGTGAGCGGTAAGCGCGCGCAGGAGCTCGCCAATAGCGTGCTCCCGGGCGCAGGCTGGTTCCTCGCCGCCCTGATTTGCCTCGGCGGGCTCGTCTTCAACATCGGCAACATCGCCGGCACCGGCTTGGCCGCCAACGTTCTCTTCGGTGTCGACGCCAAGGTCGGCGGAGTGATCTCCGCCGCGATCGCCATCGCCATTTTTCTCAGTAAGAGGGCGGGGCTGGCGCTCGACAAGATCGTCGTCATCCTCGGCGGCGTCATGATCCTGCTGATCGCATACGTCGCCATCGTCTCGCAACCGCCGCTCGGACTCGCGCTCAAGAACGCCGTCATCCCCGACAACGTCGACTTCCTGATCATCACCACCCTCATCGGCGGCACCATCGGCGGCTATATCACCTACGCCGGCGCGCACCGGATGATCGACGCTGGCGTCTCCGGGCCCGGCAACGTGAAGGAAATCACCCGCAGCTCGGTTCTCGGCATCATCATCACCGGCGTGATCCGGATCCTCCTCTTCCTCGCCATCCTCGGCGTCGTCGCCGGCGGCGTTGCCCTGACCAGCGACAACCTGCCGGCCGAGGCCTTCCAGGCGGCCGCGGGCGATCTCGGCCTCAAGCTGTTCGGCATCGTGCTTTGGGCCGCATCCATCACCTCGGTGATCGGCGCGGCGTACACGTCGATCTCCTTCGTGACGACCGCGAAAACCACGCCGCGCACCCGCAGCGTCGCCACGGTCGTCTTCATCAGTGTGTCGACCGTGCTGTTCTCGCTGCTTGGGCAGGCCCCGGCCACCCTGCTGATCATGGCCGGCGCGATAAACGGCCTGATCCTCCCCGTCGGCTTCGCTGTCATCCTCTGGGTGGCTTGGCGCCGCCGCGACCTCCTCAACGGCTACGTCTACTCGAAGGCCTTGCTGTGCATCGGCTTCGCCGCCTGGTTGCTAACGCTCTTCCTCGGCTACAAGTCATTGAGCGGCCTCGCGCTGCTCTGGGTCTAGGGGTCGACGGATGTCGTCGCACAGGGTGACCGGCGCTGCCGCCGGACAGGATCACCCAGCCACGCTCTCCCCGGCCGAGGCTCGCGCCCTGTTCCGGGATGGCCTGGACACCCCAACCGCGGGATGGTCGCGGGGGTTCACCCAAGCGAACCTGATCATCGTCCCCCGCGCACACGCCTTCGACGTGCTGCTCTTCGCGCAGCGCAACCCGAAGTCCTGCCCCATCCTCGGCGTGCTCGACGCCGGCGAGACGAGCGGTCCACTGCTGGCGGGCGGCGACATCCGCACCGACCTGCCCCGGTACACCGTCTACCAGGACGGTGTGCTCGTGGCCGAACCTGGCGACATCACGGACTGGTGGCGGGACGACCTCGTGACGTTCGTCATCGGCTGCAGCTTCACTTTCGAGACGGCGCTTCAGGATGCCGGCGTGCCGATCGCCCATATCGAGCAGGGCGTCAACGTGCCGATGTACCGCACGAACGTGCGCTCGGCATCAGCCGGTGCCCTGTCGGGGCCGATGGTCGTGTCGATGCGGCCGATCCCAGCAGACCGGGTCGCGGAGGCGGTGCGAATCACCGCCCGCTACCCGGCGGTGCACGGCGCGCCGGTGCACGTGGGCGACCCGTCCGTGCTCGGCATTGCCGACCTGATGGATCCGGACTTCGGTGACGCGGTCGAGATCGGCGAGGGCGACGTGGCCGTCTTCTGGGCCTGCGGCGTGACCCCGCAAGCCGCCGTGATGGAGTCCCGGCCGTCCTTGGCGATCGGGCACGCACCCGGCTTCATGCTGATCACCGATGCTCGCGATTCGGACTACCGGGTTCCGTAACCAGCCCCGACGCTAGGCGTCCTCCGCTGCTACTTCGGCCAGGAGCTGCTCTTCCGCCCGGCGCAGATAGTCCGTGAGCAGTGCGGCGGCATCGTTCCGATCGCCGGCCTCGAGCAGCTCCACGATCCGGATGTTGTCCTCCACGTACGGCGCGTGGAAGGCGGTGTCAGCGCCCATGGAATGGAAGACCAGGCGCATTTCGGCGAGAATCTGCGTCATCACGAGGTCGAGCCGGTCGCTACCGCCGAGCGCCACGATTGAGGCGTGGAAGGCCTGGTTCGCATCGGCCATGCCCCCCACCGAGCCGACGTCGCGTGCCACCCGTGCCCGCTCCACCGCACGCCGAAGGGCCGTGAAGTCGGTCGTCGGCGACCACGCCACCGCCGCCGGCTCGAGGTAGCGGCGCACCCGGTAGATCTCGCGAATGTCGTCCACCGACGGCTGGGCGACGTAGACGCCCCGGTTGGGGATCCGGGTGACGATGCGTTCGGCTGCGAGGGCGGAGAACGCCTCGCGCAGGGTGTTGCGGGAGACGCCAAGCGCCTCGCCGAGCGCCTCCTCGGAAAGTTTCGACCCGGGGTCGAGCTGCCCGGCCGCGATCCGCTCGCGCAATACGGATGCCACCCAGAACCCGGTTTCGGCGTGCCGGGCCCTCGACGTCTGGTGGCGCAGGTCGGCGAGGATGTCGTCGAGAGTCATGTCCTCACGATATCGGGGCTCGGCAACGGCGCGGTCACGCGCGAATGGATGCGACAGCGGTGTCGAGCGCCACTGTGTCGCCAGGGCCAACGAGCCAGGCGCCCAGGATCCCGGCCCGGTGGGCGGCGATCGTGGCCTCCATCTTCATGGCCTCGATGACGAGCACCGGGTCGCCCTCGGCGACCGCAGTTCCTGCCTCGACAAGCCGTTTCACAACCGAGCCGCCCATCGTGGAGCGCAGTGTGGCCGAATCGACGACGTCAACCTCGCGGACGGATGCCGCGGCCGCGGAGTCCGGTCGGCCGCCGCTTGCCAGTCCGTCGAGGAGCCCGGCCGGAAGTCCCAGCGCCATCCGTCGCCCGTCGAGCTCGATCGTGATCGTGCGGCGTGCGCGCTCGGGCTGCGCCGGGGCGTACTGGGGGTCGTGCGCGAGTTTCTCGGCGAACTCGGATTCGATCCAGCCGGTGTGCACGTCGAGCCGATCGGCCCGGGTGAACGCGTGCGTCTGCACCACGGCTCGGTGGAATGGGAGCACGGTGGGAAGCCCCTCGATCTTGAACTCGGCCAGCGCGCGGCGTGCTCGGCGCAGGGCCTGCTGCCGGTCGGCGCCGGTGACGATGAGCTTGGCGAGCAACGAATCGAACTGGGGGGGCACGATGTCGCCGGCGCGCACGCCGGTGTCGACTCGGATGCCGGGCCCGGTCGGTGGCTGGAACGACGTGACAGTGCCAGGGGAGGGCAGGAATCCGCGCCCGACGTCTTCCGCGTTGATGCGGAATTCGAATGAGTGCCCTCGGGGCTCCGGGTCGTCGGTGACGGGCAGGTCGCCGCCGGCGGCGATGGTCAGCTGCGCCAGTACGAGGTCGATTCCGGAGGTCTCTTCGGTGATTGGATGCTCCACTTGGAGCCGGGTGTTGACCTCAAGGAATGAGACGGCCCCGTCTTCGGCGAGTAGATATTCGACAGTGCCGGCGCCCGTGTAGCCGGCTTCGCGGCAGATGGCCTTGGCCGAGGAATGAATCTGTTCGTGCTGCGCTGGAGTGAGGAACGGCGCGGGGGCCTCCTCTACCAGCTTCTGGTTGCGCCGCTGCAGTGAGCAGTCGCGGGTGCCGACGACGATCACGTTGCCGCGGCCGTCCGCGAGGACCTGCGCCTCGACGTGCCGGGGGCGGTTCAGGAACCGCTCGACGAAGCACTCGCCGCGGCCGAAGGCAGCCTGGGACTCGCGCACGGCCGAGTCGAAAGACTCCTCAATGGCATCCAGCTCCCAGACGACCTTGAGTCCGCGTCCGCCGCCGCCGAACGCGGCCTTGATGGCCACGGGGAGCCCGTACTCGACCGCGAAGGCCCGAACCTCGGCCGCGGTCTCGACCGTGCCCTTCGAGCCGGCCACAAGGGGCGCGCCGACCCGGATCGCGATTTCGCGGGCGGACACCTTGTTGCCGAGGGTGCGGATCGCGTCCGGGCTCGGACCGATCCAGATCAGCCCGGCGGCCAGCACGGCCTGGGCGAAATCTGCGTTCTCGGAGAGGAAGCCGTAGCCGGGATGTACGGCGTCGGCGCCGGCGCGGCGGGCGATGTCGAGCAGCTTGGCTGCGTCGAGGTAGGTGTCGGCGGGGCTGCTGCCACCCAGGGCGTAAGCCTCGGTGGCGAGGCCCACGTGCAGGGCGTCGGCGTCGACATCCGCGTAGACGGCGACGGATTCGAGGCCGGCGTCGTCGCAGCCACGAATGACGCGGACGGCGATTTCGCCGCGGTTGGCGATCAGGACTTTGTGCATGTTGTCACCTGTCGGTTGAGTGCGGCGGGCGGAGCGGGTCGGCGCCAGGAGCCGGGATGAACCGGATCTCTGCGCCTGTGGGAACCTGGGCGGCACGGTCGATGTCGGCCGGAAGCAGGACTCCGACCACGGGGTAGCCGCCGGTCACGGGGTGGTCGGCGAGGAACAGGACGGGGAGGCCGGATGACGGCAGTTGGATAGCGCCGGCGACGGTGCCCTCGCTGGGCAACTCGCCCGGCCGCGCCCGTTCGAGTGGGTCGCCCTCCAGCCGAAGTCCGATCCGGTTGGATTTGGCGGTGACCGTCCAGGTGGCGCTGGTGAGTCGCGCGATGGTTTCCGGGCTGAACCAGTCCGAGCGGGGCCCAGGCACGAAGCGCAGTTCCGTCACCGCGGCCGGCGGATCTGGCGGGGCGCCAGGAGCTCCGACGACGCTCCACGGTGGTGCGGCGAGGACGCGGAGCCGAGTGCCGGTGGCGAGCTGCTTCGGTCCGATCCCGGAGAGGGTGTCGGTGGAGCGGCTGCCGAGCACGGGGGGAACGTCAAGCCCGCCGCGGAAGGCGACGTAGCTGCGCACCCCGACGGTGGGCGCGCCGAGGGTGAGCGTTTCGCCGGCCAGGAGCGCGAACGGGGTCTCGGTCGGAACGCTCCGGGCGCCCATCGGGCCATCGATGGTGAGAGGAACCCGGGTGCCGGTCACGGCCAGCACCTGGTCGGTGACGGATTCGAGCGCGAGCCCGCCGAGCGCGTTCTCGAGCCCGGCGGCGCCGGGGGGATTGCCGGCCAGCCGGTTGGCCCTCCGCAGCGCGCCGCGGTCCAGGGCACCGCTGCCGGGAACTCCAAGCGCGGCATGGCCCTCCCGGCCGAGGTCCTGCACGGTGGTCTGCAGGCCGGGCGAGCGCACGACGACGCCGTCCAGTGGGGTGGGGGCTGCCGACGCGGACAGGTGGTGGTCCGCCGCGAGCACGAGCTCGCGTACGGACCGGAAGCGCACCCGGTTGCCGGGGAGCACTAAGGCTGGTTGGTCGCGTCGCAGGTCCCACAGCTGAGCGGTCGTGCGGCCGATCAGCTGCCAGCCGCCGGGAGAGGCCCGAGGGTAGCCGGCGGAGTAGGTGTCGGCGAGGGCGACCGATCCGGCCGGCACGGCGCTCCGCGGGGTACTCCGACGCGGAACGGTGAGCGCCTCGGTCTCGCCAGTCAGGTACGCGAAGCCGGGGGCGAACCCGCCGAAGGCCGCGGTCCAGGTCTGCTCCGAATGAGCGGCAATGACGCCGTCTCGCCCAAGGCCGGTTAACTCGGCCACCCGGGCGAGGTCTTCGCCGTCGTACACCGTGTCGATGATCACCATGGTCGCGTCTGTGCCGGTGATGGTCCCGACATCCATTAGGCGCAGCCGGGCGGCGAATCCGCGGGCCGCGGCACCGGAGACGGCCGTGACAAGCACCGTTTCGGCAGCCGCGAGCACGTCGAGCTGCCCGTCGAGTGGGCGCTCGTGCAGCTGAGACTGCAGGCTGAGCACCTCGGCGAGGCTGCCCAGCTCGACCAGCACCGCGCGGTCGCCGACCGGGCGGAGGCCGCGAATTTTCTCGGCCATGTCAGACGAAACTTTTGATCGTGATGCCGGAACCCACCAAAGCGGCGCGTACGGCGGCCGCCATAGCGACCGCGCCGGGGGTGTCGCCGTGAAGGCAGATGCTCTCAGCGTCGACGTCGATGAGAGTGCCGTCGACAGCGCGGATCTGTCGGTCGACGGCCAAGCGGAGCACGTGGTCGGTGACCTCGTCGATGTCGTGCAGCACCGACCCCGGCCGGGTGCGGGAGACGAGCGTGCCGTCGGCGTTGTAGGCGCGGTCGGCGAAGGCCTCGGAGACGGTCCGGAGCCCGGCCACCCGGGCGGCGCGTTCGATCTCGGAGTTCGGGAGCACCATGACCGGCAGGCTCGGGTCGAGGCTGACGATGGCATCCACGACGGCCTGAGCCTGTTCGGGGTGATGCACGATGGTGTTGTAGAGGGCGCCGTGCGGCTTCACATAGCTGACCGTCGTGCCAGCGACCTGTGCCAGCGACTGCAGCGCGCCGATCTGGTAGATGATTTCGTCGGTGAGGTGGCCGGGCGCCATGTCGATGAACCTGCGGCCGAACCCGGCCAGGTCGCGGTAGCCGGGATGCGCGCCAACTGCGACGCCGGCCGCTGCCGCGGCGGCGCAGGTGGTCCGAATCGTGGTCGGGTCGCCGGCATGGAAGGCGCAGGCGACGTTGACGCTGGAGACCGAGGCGATTATCGCCGCGTCATCGCCAAAGCTCCAGTTGCCGAAGGACTCGCCGACGTCGCTGTTCAGGTCAATGGTGGACACCGTCATCCGCCTTCCTCACGAAGTATTCCTCTAGGCTGCCTTACTTTCACTGATTGTTCAACAATCCAAGTCGCCGTGAATGTTTTTCTGAATTCTTGCAGGGCTGACGGGGCAGCAGGTTCGATAACAGCCAACGCCGATCGCGCCTCACTCGTAGCGCAGCGAATCGATGGGGCTCTGCCGCGCGGCCCGCGACGCCGGCAGGGTGCTCGCGAGAAACGCGATCCCCATCACCAGGGCGAAGACGCTCGCGATGGATGCCGGTGCGAAGGTGAGGATCTGCAAGCCCGCGAGCCCGGACAGGAAACCCTCAGCGAGCACCGAGCTCACCACGGAGCCGACAGCGATCGCGACGCCCGCGCCGATCGCGCTGCCCAGGAACCCGATGAACACCGCCTCGGTGCTGAACAGGGCGAAGATGCGCGCCCCGCTCATGCCCATCGCCTTCATGAGCCCGATCTCGCGGGTTCGCTCCTGGACGCTCATCAGGAGTGTGTTGATGATGCCGAACCCGGCCGCGATGAGCGCGATCACGGCGAACGCGTTGAGCACGAGGATGATGCCGTCGACGACGCTCTGGAACGTGCCGATCTGGTCGGCGACGGTGGTCCCGGCGAAGCCGGCATCCGAGAGCCGGTCCTTGATCGCCTGGATCTCCTCGTCGCTGGCGTCGGCGTCGAATCTTGCGGTCGCGCTGGTGTAGTCGGTCGTCGACTGCTCGGGGAGCCCGGTCCGCTGGGCATCGAACAGCGCGGTGGTAAGCGCGGTGTTGGTGCTGGCCCCCGTGCCGACGAGGGTCGGGTTCTGGATGCCGACCACCGTGGCGTCGATCAAGTGCTGCTCGCCGACGGCATCCGTCACGCCGATCTGCACGCTCTCGCCGACCGCCGCGGTCTCGGTCGCGAAGCCGAGAGTGTCGACGTAGCTCGTGGGGAGCACGATCTCGAACTTCGCGCTGGATTGGTCGAAGCCGCTGCCCGCCGCGAGGTCGAGGGTGACCCCGGCACTGAACGGGCTGATCGACAGCTGGAACCGGCCGTTGTCCTGCCACTCGACGAAGTCGGGACGCACGGAGACGAGCGGCTGGGCATCCGTGATCCCGTCGACCCCGCGGATCTCGTCGATGTCCGCGTCGGACAGGGCGAGCACAGTGGTGCCGGGAGGACCGGCGTTGGTGTCGATCTCGCTTCCGGCATCCGGGTCATAGGGGGCCGGGCCGTCGTCCGCGCCGCTGGCCAGCGTCGGCTTGCTGACGTTCATGACATCGGGGGCGCCGATCGAGGTGATCTGGGTGTCGATGTACTCGTTGACGCCCGTTCCGAGCGCGTTCGTGGTCGTGAGGGTGAACGCGCCGATGAAGATCGCCAGAACGGTGAGGGTGGTGCGCAGGCGGCTGCGGAAGCTGTTGCCGATCGCGGTCGTGACGATATCGGTGGTCCTCATGCGAGTGTCGCCCCGTTCGGTGTCGTGGCCGGAGAAGCTTGCGACTTCAGGTCGCCCTCGCCGACGAGGCGCCCGTCTTTGAGATAGATGCGCCGGTCGGCGCGGGCGGCGAGGTCGTCGTCGTGCGTGACGATCACGAGTGTGATGCCGCGGTCGCGGTTGAGGGAGAAGAGCAGGTTCTCGATGACGGCGCCCGTGGCGGAGTCGAGGTTGCCAGTCGGTTCGTCGGCGAAGATGATGCGTGGGTCGCCCACGAGCGCCCTCGCGATCACGACGCGCTGCTTCTGGCCGCCGGAGAGGTCCATCGCCTTCGAGCTCGCCTTCTCGGTCAACTCGACGAGCGCGAGTGTTTCGAGCGCCTTCGCCTTGCGCTCCCGGGATCCGAGGCGGGCGATTTTGAGCGGCAGGATGACGTTCTCGAGCACGGTCGCGTGCGAGTTGAGGAAGAACTGCTGGAAGACGAATCCAAAGGTGGCGTTGCGCAGCGTGTTGAGCGCGCGCCCCTTCAGCGCCTTCGCGTTCTGGCCCACGATCTCCAGCTCGCCGCTCGACGGCGAGTCGAGCAGGGCGAGGATGTGCATGAGCGTGGACTTTCCCGATCCACTCTTGCCGACGATCGCGACGGATTCGCCCTCGCGGATGTCGAGGTCGATTCCGCGGAGCGCGTCGAAGCGCGCGTCGCCGGTTCCATAGTGTTTGGACAGATTGCGCGCGGTGAGCACGGAGGATGACATGTCCCCAGTTTCGCAGTGTTGGCTGTGCCCGTTATCCGCCCTGCGGTGTGGGTGTGGCGGGGCTAGGCTCGGGCGCAACGAGGGGAGCACCATTGGCTATGCGTGACGAGGTCCAGGTCGACGACGTGCACATCGACTCCGCGATTCCGGGCACGAGCGAGCACCTCGCCGGCGTGCTCGCGAGGCCCGTCGGCCCCGGACCCTGGCCCGGCGTTGTCATGGTGCACGAGGCGTTCGGGATCAACGACATCCTGCGCCGACAGGCCGCGAGGCTCGCCTTCGCTGGCTTCCTCGTGCTGGCCCCCAACCTGTTCAGTGAGGGCGGGGCGCGTAAGTGCCTCGGTTCGACGTTCCGCTGCCTCCTGACCGGAAAAGGGCGGGCCTTCGCCGACATCGAGTCCGCGCGGTCGGCGTTGCTCAAGCGCACGGACTGTACCGGACGGGTCGGTGTGATCGGGTTCTGCATGGGCGGAGGCTTCGCCCTGCTCCTGTCTACCCATGGCTACGACGCCATTTCGGTGAACTACGGTCGGCTGCCCGGCGATCTCGACGCCCTGGCGGGGGCCTGCCCGGTCATCGGCAGCTACGGAGGCAAGGACCTCTCGCTGAGGGGAGCCGCCGCGAAACTCGACAGCGCCCTCAGCCGACTCGGCGTCACCCATGACGTGAAGGAGTACCCGGATGCCGGCCACTCCTTCCTCAACGACGAGCAGACCGGACCTGTCGCGCTCCGTCCGCTGGTGCACAAGGTCCTGGGCGCCGGTCCCGACCCGGAGGCGAGCGCCGACGCGTGGGGGCGCATCGAGGAATTTTTCTCGGAGCACCTCCGGTCTGCGGGGCAGCGCTGAATCTAGCCGTGTCGGGGAGGTGCGGTGCCGACGGAGGCGAGCGCGATGGCATCTGCGGCGCGCACGAGCGTGAGGTGGGTGAGAGCCTGGGGCGTGTTGCCCGCCTGCCGTGCGCCAGCGACGTCGTACTGTTCGGACATCAGCCCGACATCGTTGGCGAACCCCACGAGGCGGTCCATGAGCTCGGTCGCGTCCTTCAGTCGGCCGCTGCGCGCATACTGCTCGACGAGCCAGAAGGAACACGCG
>JAJAZI010000046.1 GCA_026785785.1 Microbacteriaceae bacterium | reverse complement strand
TCAACACGGGCACCCCGGAGGGCGTGGCACTGTCGGGCAACTTCCCGTATCTCGCTGAGGGCGACATTCTCGAGCTGGGCATCGAGGGCCTCGGCCAGCAGCGGCAGGAGCTCGTCCCGACGCCCTAGAGTCTGCTTTCATTATTCAGGAGTAACGGCTGAGTGCGGCTTTCATAGTTCAGGAGTTGATGCGGCCAGCAGGTCTCATCATTCAGGAGTTGATGTGGCCACTCTGACGGATGGGCGTTGAAGTTGTATGTTTGGGCCGGGAAAGTGCTGGTGGCGCAGCCCATTCCGGAATGATGACAGCTGCCCGGTTGCCCGGCTCCTGAATGATGAAACGAGCCCTGCTCCAATTCTCCTGAATAGTGAAAGGAGCCCCGCTGGCAGACTCCTGAATGATGAAAGCCGCGCGGACGTGCTCAGTGCTCCGGTGCCGCGTGCGCCTCGAGGAACTCATACAGCTCGCGGTCGTCGACGCCGGGGAAGGTGCCGGATGGCAGCGGCGCAAGGATGTGCGCGTGCAGCTTGGCGCTCGACCAGGCCTTGCCGGACCAGCGCGACGCGAGATCTCCGGATGGCAGCATGCAGCAGTTTTTGTCCGGGCAGGTCGACACTGTGCGGGCGGTCGTCTCGCGCCCGCGGAACCACTTGGAGTGTGCGAAGGGCACCCCGATCGTGATGGAAAACTCCTCCGCTGCGGTCCTGCCCGTCTGGGTCGAGTCGAAGAAGGTGCCCTCCGGACTGTCGGTGTACTGGTAAAACTCCGTCGTGCGGTTGGTGTGCTCGAAGGCCTTGCGCGCGCTCCACTGCCGGCAGACGAGCTGCTCCTCCGTCGACCCGGTCACGTCGACCGGCAGCCGCAGCCCGTCGTTCTCGTAGGCCTTGTACACAGCGCCGTTACCGCCGACGCGAAGGAAGTGCAGCTGCATGTCGAGGTGCGCCGTTCCGAGGTTCGTCAGCCGCAGCGCGGCGGCCTCATGGGTGACCCCGAAGGCGTCGCGGAAGTCCTCGACGGCGATGTTCCGCTCCGCCTTGGCCGCCCGCAAGAACTCGACCGACTGGGTGAGCGGCATGAGGCTTGCGGCCGCGAAGTAGTTGATCTCGAGGCGTTGGCGGAGAAAATCCGCGTAGCTCTCGGGCTCCGCGTGGCCGAGCAGTCGGTGCGCCATGGCCTGCAGGGCCATCGAGCGCAGCCCGTGCCCGCCCGGGATTGATGCCGGCGGCAGGTAGATCCGTCCATTCTCAAGATCCGTGACCGAACGAGCCGAGTGTGGAAGGTCTCCCACGTGGACAAGGTCAAAGCCCAACTGCTCGGCAACCCGGCTCACCGAGCGGTGGGTAAGCGCGCCCGAGACGTGCCCGACACCGCGCAGGGTGTCCTCTGCCAGTTTCTCGATATCGGGGAGGTAGTTGTCGAGCGCGCGCATCTGCTGGCGCAGCTCGGTGTTCGCCCGCCGCGCCTCCTCCGGCGTCGCGATCGCCTCACGCTCACGCCTGGCCAGCTCGCGGTTGAGCCCGACGATCGCGGCGAGGGTCTCGTCGCTGATCGCGCGCGATGGCTTGACCTGGGGAAGCCCCAGTGAGGCGTAG
This sequence comes from Microbacteriaceae bacterium, assembly GCA_026785785.1. Lineage (GTDB taxonomy): Bacteria > Actinomycetota > Actinomycetes > Actinomycetales > Microbacteriaceae > Marisediminicola. Next base: position 3,514 of record JAJAZI010000046.1, on the reverse strand, counting down.
ACGGAGGAGCGCTGCAGCCGGTCGAGCTCGATCTCGAGGGCGGCCCGCGGGTTGGGCGGCGCATCCTCGAGCAGCGCGTTGACGTCGGTGCCGAGCGCCGAGGCGATGCGCGAGAGGAGGGAGAGGCGCGGCTCCTTTCGGCCGTTCTCGATGAGGGACAGCTGGCTGCCCGCGATGCCGACCGCCACTCCGAGCTGGTCGAGGGTGAGCCCGGTCCCGTTGCGGAAGTGGCGGATTCGTTGTCCCAGGGTCGCAAGATCGTGCATCAGGCAAGAATACCGAAAGAATTGCCGATCTTTCTACCCGCTGGGGGATGCAGCCCTCCACGGGAGGGTCAACTATGGAAGAGAGGGACGATCTTGACCGACGGATCCGCGCCCCCCATACGTTCAGAGGAGAACCGCATGAGCAGCTCGACCCTCAGCAGGCCCACCACGACCGGACCGACGCCAACCATCCGGGCCCGGACAATGGCGCACACGCCCCCCGAGGGCACCGACCCCGGCGTCATCGCGTGGGTCGCCCAGATCGCTGCCCTCACCCTGCCGGATGACGTCGTCTGGTGCGACGGCAGCCCTCAGGAATTCGACGGGCTCACCCACCTCATGCTCAGCCAGGGGACGATCGTGCGGGTCAACCCCGAGCACCGCCCCTACAGCTTCCTCGCCCGCAGCGACCCCAGCGATGTGGCCCGCGTCGAGGACCGCACCTTCATCTGCTCCGAGTCGGAGGAGGATGCTGGACCAACCAACAACTGGGCCGACCCGACCGAGATGCGGAAGACCCTCGACGGGCTGTTCGCGGGTGCGATGCGCGGACGCCGCATGTACGTGATGCCGTTCTCGATGGGGCCGCTCGGCTCACGCCTGTCCCGGCTTGGGATTCAGGTCACCGACTCCCCCTACGTCGTCGCAAGCATGTCGGTCATGACGCGGATGGGATCCGCCGCACTCCGGCTCATCAACGCCGACACGAACTGGGTCCCCGCCGTGCACAGCGTCGGCAAGCCGCTCGCCGAGGGCGAGGCCGACGTGCCCTGGCCGTGCAACAACGAGACGAAGTACGTCACCCACTTTCCCGAGACCCGCGAGATCTGGTCGTTCGGCTCCGCCTACGGCGGAAACGCACTGCTCGCCAAGAAGTCCTTCGCCCTGCGGATCGCCTCGACCATGGCCCGCGACGAGGGCTGGATGGCCGAGCACATGCTCATCCTCAAGGTCACCAACCCGCGCGGCAAGGTCTTCCACGTCGTCGCCGCGTTCCCCTCCGCGTGCGGCAAGACGAACCTCGCCATGCTCAAGCCGACCATTCCCGGCTGGAAGGTCGAGACGATCGGGGACGACATCGCCTGGCTGCACCCCTCCGCCGACGGCACCCTCCGCGCCATCAACCCCGAGGCGGGATTCTTCGGCGTCGCTCCCGGCACCGGCGCATCGACGAATGCGATCGCGATCGAGACGATCTGGGGCAACACGATCTTCACGAACGTTGCCCTGCGCGACGACGGCGACGTCTGGTGGGAGGGACTCACCGACAAGGTCCCGGACCACCTGACGGACTGGCAGGGCAAGGACTGGACCCCCGCCTCCGGGCGTCCCGCCGCGCATCCAAATTCTCGCTTCACCGTGGCCGCACGCCAGTGCCCGTCGATCTCGGACGACTGGGAAGACCCGGAGGGCGTCGTCATCGACGCGATCATCTTCGGCGGCCGCCGCGCCACCAACGTGCCCCTCGTCGTCGAGGCCCGCGACTGGGAGCACGGTGTCTACCTCGGTGCGACGATCTCCTCGGAGAAGACCGCTGCAGCAGAGGGCACAGTCGGCGAGCTCCGCCGCGACCCGTTCGCGATGCTCCCCTTCTGCGGCTACAACATGGCTGACTACTGGGCGAACTGGCTCAAGGTCGGAGACCAGTTGCGCCCGGGCGGTCGGATGCCGCGCATCTTCCAGGTCAACTGGTTCCGCAAGGACGAGGACGGCAGCTTCCTCTGGCCCGGGTTCGGCGAGAACTCCCGCGTTCTCGAGTGGATCCTCGAGCGCGCCGACGGCAAGGTTCCAGCGGCCGATGGACCGCTCGGGCTCGTCCCCACCTCCGGCGGCCTCAACGTCGAGGGTCTCGATCTCCCCCAAGGCGACCTCGAGAAGCTGTTCAAGGTGGATGCCGAGTCGTGGCTCGCCGAGGTCGACTCGACCGAAGAGTTCTTCGCGGGGTTCGGTGACCGCCTGCCCCCAGCACTCACGAAGCAGCTCGAGGCGCTGAGGGCACGCCTGAGCTGATCTCCGCCCGGCACGTCTTCTGTGCCCCATGAAGGAGAACCTCGCCCCGACTGAAGCCCGAGCCACTTGGCCAGGCTGCTCGGGGCGGTTTCTCCTTTATTGGGCATGGGCGGCGCGAGGAAAGGATGCGGCGGAGGGAAGGCCAGACGCCGGCGCTCCGCAGCGAGAGGGCCCCTCCATCGCGGGGAGGATGCGGGAGGGAGGCGCTCACTATTAGGCTTGACATGAGCGCGGCTCGATAAACGAATCGGGCGCAGCCACGCGGCACCACGGGGGAAACGACATGATCGACTGGCTCAGGGACCAGACCGAGGCGGCCGACCCGGTCTGGCAGTGGATGTTCCTCATTCTCGCCGGCGCGATCCCCTATGTGGAGTCATATTTTGGGGCGGCGGTCGGCGTCGTGGCCGGGGTGAACCCGGTCGTGGCGATCGGCGCGGCGGTTCTCGGAAACATCGCATCGATGGTGCTGCTCGTCGTCTTCGCCGAGCGCATCCGCCACTGGAAGAAGTCAGACGAGAAGCCCCTGTCCTCGCGCCAGCAGAGATTCAAGCGGTCCTTCGACAAGTACGGGGTCGCTGGGGTCAGCCTCCTCGGCCAGACGCTCCTGCCGAGCCAGCTGACCTCGATGGGCATGGTTGCCTTCGGCGCCCCGAAGCGAGCCGTCATCGGATGGCAGACGGTCTCGATCATCCTGTGGGGTGCGGCATTCGGCGTGCTCGCCGTGTTCGGAGTCGGCGCACTGACCTGACCCGAGTCGTCTGATACACCGCGTCGACGCTCGACGATTTCCTGGCCGATGCGAACGTCTCCCCCGGCGGGCGCTGCACGACACGACTGGGCAACTGGCGGTCCAGGAAGGGCCACGACCGGCGGCGCGAGGGCTCCCCCGGCTAGAGGCGGCCAGCGCTCGCGACGCCGCCGAGCCAGGCCAGGCTCGGCTTGGGGTGGCGTTCGAAGGTCTCGCGGTCCCAGCCGATGAGCCCGAAGGTCGGCGTGTAGCTGCCCCACTCGTAGTTGTCGAGCGCACTCCAGTGCAGGTAGCCGCGCACGTCGATGCCGTCAGCCATCGCGCTCAGCACCCCCTCGAGCGCACCCGTCGTGTAATCGATGCGGCGCGCGTCGTCGGCCGTCGCGATGCCGTTCTCCGTCACGTAGATCGGCACGCCGCCGTTGCGCTGCCAGGAGCGGCGGATACCGAACTCAATCGCTCCGGGGTAGTACTCCCAGCCGGTGAG
>JAJAZI010000045.1 GCA_026785785.1 Microbacteriaceae bacterium | reverse complement strand
GCGCTCGCGCGCGCCGAGAGCACGCGAATTGGTTCCTTGCTGCGCCAGGGAAGAGCCGAAACCCGTACTCTCAGCGGCTCCGATCACACTGTCGGGGCCTCGGCGGCCGCAGCTGCCCCAACCACCCCAACCAGCCCAGCGCGGCCCGAGAGTACGCGAATTGGTTCCTCGCTGCGCCAGGGAAGAGCCGAAACCCGTACTCTCAGCGGCAGCGGCAGCGACAGCGACAGCGGCAGCGACGCCACCGCCACTGCGCCCGCCTCCATGAGACGATGGCGGCATGATCAGCTGGGACCCCGCGACCACCGCCGACGAGCGCACGACGCTCGTGTAGTTTCGCGACTGTCAGAGGGCCATGCTGCTGATGAAGGCAGAGGGTCTCAACCGGGAGCAGCTGAATCAGCCTCTTCCGACCTCGAGTCTCACCATTGCCGGGCTGCTCGAGCATCTCGCCTGTGTCGAGGACAGCTGGATCCAGAAGGTCTTCCTCGGCCGCCCGTTGCCCGAGCCGTGGACCAGTGCCCCGTTCGATCTCGACGAAGACTGGGCGTTCCATTCCGCGGCGGACGACGCCCCCAACGCGTTACGCGAGCTCTACGAGTTCGCGTGTGCGCGAGCGCGCGCCGGGATCCAAGGCACCTCGCTGGATGCCGTGTCGGTGGGGCCGTCGCGGAGCGGACGGCAGTTCTCGCTGCGCTGGATCCTCGTGCACATGATCGAGGAGACCGCGCGGCACTGCTGACACGCCGACCGGCTCCGCGAGGCGATCGATGGCGTCGTCAGCGAGTAGTCGGAGGGCGTCGGCACGACGCGGAGGCGCGGGCGGAAGGCGCCCATCACACGGCGAACGAGCAATAGGCGCCCATCACAGGGCGAGCGAGCCTGGCGGCGCTCGTGCTGGAGTATCGAGAGCCGACCTGAGCGTGGGACGTGCGCGCACACGCGGGTCGCGCGCGGCATCGCGAGTGGAAGCGCCGCCTCGTCGAAGTCCAATTGGGGCGTACGCGGGTCAAGCGCGGCAACGCGTGTGGCTGGCCACCCGCGCAGACGCGCGGCACCCGCGTTCCGCCCCAGCGTGACCCAGCGCCGTAAGCGACCGTTCCCTGCATGGGCAGAACCTCCCTAGCGGCGCACAACCTCGCCCGAGCGAGCCGCGCCGCCCCGCTCACACCATCGTCAGCAGCATCCCCGGATCCGACAGGATCGTGCCGATGTCGGCGAGGAACCGGGATGCCTCGGCACCGTCGACGAGCCGGTGGTCGAACGACAGACTCAGCGTGCACACCTGCCGCAGCGCAACCTCGCCGCGGTACTCCCACGGCGTGCGCCGCACCGCACCGACCGCGAGGATCGCCGCCTCGCCCGGATTGAGGATCGGAGTGCCAGCGTCGATGCCGAAGACGCCGATGTTCGTTACCGACACGGTGCCGCCGGTGAGCGAGTCCTGCCCCGTGCGGCCGGCCTTCGCGGTCTCCACCAAGGCCTCGAGCGACTCGGCGAGCGCGACGAGGTCGAGAGATTCGGCGTCCTTGATGTTGGGGACCATGAGTCCCCGCGGTGTCGCCGCCGCGATGCCGAGGTTGACGTAGCCGAAGCGCACGATCTCCTGGGCTTGCTCATCCCAGTGGGCGTTCACCGCCGGGTTGCGCCCGACCGCGATGCACAGCGCCTTCGCGACGATCGTGAGCATCGTGAGCCGGCGCCCGGCGAAGGCGCGGCTCGCACGCAGCCGCTCGAGCAGCTCGACCGACGGTGTGACGTCGATCGTGAGGAACTCGGTCGCGTGCGGCGCCGTGAACGCGCTGCGGACCATCGCCTCGGCCGTGAGCTTGCGTACACCGTGAATCGGAGTGCGCGTCTCACGCGCGGCGCGGTCGACCGACACACGCTCGGCGGTCGCAGGCGCGGGCTCGGTCGCGGCCTCAGTCGCAGTCGCGGGCGCGGTCGCGGCCTCGGCCGCGGGCGCAGTCACGGGCGCTTTCGCGGCCTGCCCCGCATCCGGCCTGACCTGGCCCGCGGATGCCTCGAGTACATCCTCACGGGTGATGAGGCCGTCCTCTCCCGTGCCCTCAAGGGTGGTCAGGTCGACGCCGAGATCGTGGGCGAGTTTGCGGACGGGCGGTGTCGAGCGCCGGGGTGGGAAGGTCGCGGCGCCGGAGTCAGTATCCGGTTGGGGCTCGGACGACGCCATGGCGGGAGACGCCATGGCGGGAGACGCCATGGCGGGAGAGGCGATGGCGGCAGACCCGATGGCAGGAGAGGCGATGGCGACAGACCCGATGGCGGGAGAGGCGACAGAGGCAGCGGCCCCGCTGCTCGTCGCACCTGCGTGATGCGCGAGCGAGGGCCGTGCCTTGCGCCGGGGAGGCGTCCCTCCTTCGACCGGCGGACCGTAACCCACGAGCACAGGCTCCCTCTCGACGCCCACGGGCGCGCCAGGAGCCTCGGCGCCACCACCACCGGCATCCTCGCCCGCTCCCCCACCCACATCAGCCACCTCGAAGTCCACGATCGGCGCACCGACCTGCACCGTCGCGCCGGGGTCGACGTAGAGGCGGCCGATCTCGCCCGCGAACGGCGACGGGAGCTCGACGAGCGCCTTCGCGGTCTCGACCTCGGCGATGATCTGGTTGAGTTCGACGAGGTCGCCGACGTCAACGCGCCAGGCGACGAGCTCCGACTCGGTGAGGCCCTCGCCGAGGTCCGGCAGGGCGAATGTCTTGACGGTCATCTACTCGGTCCATCCGGTCAGCGAGTTGGGGCGCCCGAGCACTCGATCGACGGCATCGAGCATGCGGTCGAGGCCGGGCAGGAAGTGCTCCTCGAGCGATCCGGGCGGATAGGGCACATCGAAGCCCGTGACGCGGGCCGGGGCGGCCTCGAGCCAGTTGAAGCAGCGCTCGGTCACGCCCGCGGCGATCTCGGCACCGAGGCCGCCCGACAGCTGGGCCTCGTGGCTCACCACGAGCCGCCCGGTCTTGCGGACGGACGCCTCGACGGTCGGGAAGTCGATCGGGGCGAGCGAGCGCAGGTCGATGACCTCGATCGAGACACCGTCGGATGCTGCGGCAGCAGCGGCGTCGAGCGCGGTCGCGACCAGCGGACCGTAGGTGACAAGCGTGACATCGGTGCCGTCCCGCACCACTCGCGCGCTCTCAAGCGGGATGGCGTCGGCGATCTCCTCCGTCACCTCGCCCTTGGTCCAGTAGCGGCGCTTGGGCTCGAAGAACAGCACCGGGTCGTCGCAGGCGATCGCCTGGCGGATGAGCACGTGCGCCTCCTGCGGCGTCGAGCACGTGACGACGCGCAGGCCGGCAGTGTGCGCGAAGTAGGCCTCCGGCGACTCAGAGTGGTGCTCGACGGCGCCGATCCCGCCGCCGTAGGGAACCCGGATGGTGATCGGCATGCTCACCGCTCCCCCGGTGCGGTAGCGCAGCTTCGCGAGCTGGGCGACGATCTGGTCGAAGCCGGGGTAGATGAAGCCGTCGAACTGGATCTCGACCACGGGCCGGAACCCGCGGAACGCCAGTCCGATCGCGGTGCCGATGATCGCCGACTCGGCGAGGGGCATGTCCATGACGCGGTCCGCGCCGAACTCCTTCTGCAGGCCGTCGGTTACGCGGAACACGCCGCCGAGCGCGCCGATGTCCTCGCCCATGAGCAGCACCCGGCTGTCGTCGGCGAGCGCGTGGCGCAGCCCGGAGGTGATCGCCTTGGCGAGGGTGAGCTGCGAGGTCGTGACGCTCATTCCGCGCCTCCGTCGAACATGGCGAGGTAGGCGGCGTACTGACTGCGCTGCCGGTCGAGGCCGCGGTGCGGCGTCGCGTAGACGTTGTCGAAGATGGTGAGCGGATCCGGTGCCGCGAGGGCGAGGCATCCGGCCCGCAGCTCCCTGGCCACCTCGTTTGCATGCGCCGTGACGCGCGCGGTGAGTTCGTCGGTCAGCAGCCCCTTCGAGTCGAGCAGCGCGCCGAGGCGGCTGATCGGGTCCTTAGCCGCCCACTCCTCGAGTTCGTCGCGGTCGCGGTAGCGGGTCGGATCGTCGGATGTCGTGTGCGGGCCCATGCGGTAGGTGACGGCCTCGATGAACGTCGGGCCGTCCCCGTTGCGGGCGCGGTCGAGGGCGACCCTCGTCGCGGCCATCACGGCGAGCACGTCGTTGCCGTCGACGCGCAGGCTCGGGATGCCGAAACCGGGCGCGCGCTCGGAGATGTGGGCCTTCGCCTGCAGGGTGACCGGCTCGGAGATCGCCCACTGGTTGTTCTGGCAGAAGAAGACCACGGGGGCCTTGAAGGTCGCGGCGAACACCATCGCCTCGTTGACGTCGCCCTGGCTCGTGGCCCCATCACCGAAGTAGGCGACGGCGACGGAGTCGACGCCGTCCTTCGCGCAGCCGAGCGCGTAGCCGGTCGCGTGCAGGG
>JAJAZI010000044.1 GCA_026785785.1 Microbacteriaceae bacterium | reverse complement strand
CTCGAGCTGGCCGGTCGAGACGATCGACCCCGCCTTATCGAAGATGATGGCGCGTGAACTGGTCGTTCCCTGATCGATCGAAATTACATAGTCAGCCATTTGTTGTGTCTCCTCGTTGAGTGGTGATGGGTGGATGGCATCGAAACAAGGCCGGTCCGCGGGTCGCGGACCAGCCCGGAATCGGCGGTCAGCCGACGATCGGCATAAGCGGGATAGCCGCAAAGCCCGCGAGCACACCGCCGATGATGGGTCCGACGATCGGCACCCAGGAGTAGGCCCAGTCGCTCGACCCCTTGCCCTTGATCGGCAGGATGAAGTGGGCGATACGCGGTCCGAGGTCACGAGCCGGGTTGATGGCGTAGCCGGTCGGCCCACCGAGAGAGGCGCCGATGCCGACAACGAGCAGCGCGACAGGTAGGGCGCCGAGAGCGGCGAGACCGGCGGTCTCGCCCTGGCGGCCGAAGCCGATCACGACGAACACGAGCACGAAGGTTCCGATGATCTCCGTCGCAAGGTTCCAGCCATAGGAGCGGATGGCGGGGCCGGTCGAGAAGACACCCAGCTTGTTGGCCGCCTCCGGCTCATCGTCGAAGTGCTGCTTGTAGGCGACCCAGGTGATGATGGCACCGATGATTGCACCGAGCAGTTGGCCGCCGATGTAGGTCAATACCGAGAGCACATTGACCGGAACCCCTGAGCCGAACTCGGTCGCGCCATTCGCGACGAGGCCGAGCGTTACTGCCGGGTTGATGTGCGCACCGGAGTTGTAGGCGACCAACACACCGGCGAAGACGGCGAAGCCCCAGCCGAAGGTGACCATGAGGAATCCGCCGTTGAACCCCTTGTTCTTCGCGAGCGCGACGTTGGCGACGACGCCACAGCCGAGGAGCACAAGCATTGCCGTGCCGATGATTTCTGAGAGAAAAACGATGCCGAGGTTGTCCATGTTGCCCTTCCCTAGAGAGCACCGCGGCAACCATCCCTTTGGGGGCAACCGACGGTGGTTGACAACACCATAACCCGTGATTCGCGCTCAGCTCAGGAAAATTTTGCGGACGCGGGGCGGTTTCGCGGCCAGCGCGAGAGTAGTAGGTTGAGCCGGAACGTCACAATCCATGCGCGTTCGACGCGCGTCTGGTGCCCCTCATGTCCGAAGGGAAATTCAATGAAAAAACTCATCAACGACCCGCAGCACGTTCTGGACGAAGCCATTGCGGGGGTGGCAGCGGCCCACTCCGACATCCTCACGGTGTCTCACGACCCGAACTACATCGTGCGCAACAGTGCCCCGGTCTCCGGCAAGGTCGCCCTCGTCAGCGGGGGAGGAAGCGGGCACGAGCCACTGCACGGCGGCTTCGTCGGCTTCGGGATGCTCGACGCCGCGGTTCCCGGCCCCGTGTTCACCTCACCGACGCCCGACCCGATCCTCGCGGCCACGAAGGCCGTCGACGGGGGAGCGGGAGTGTTACACATCGTGAAGAACTACACCGGCGACGTGCTGAACTTCGAGACGGCGGCCGAGCTCGCCGAGGCCGACGGCATCACCGTGCGCAGTGTCGTCATCAACGACGACGTCGCGGTGAAGGACTCGCTCTACACGGCCGGCCGGCGTGGCGTCGCCGGCACCGTGCTCGTCGAGAAGATCGCGGGCGCGGCGGCCCAGCGCGGGGACGACCTCGAGGCCGTCGCCGCGGTCGCCGAGAAGGTCAACGCCCAGATGCGCTCAATGGGTGTCGCGCTCTCGCCGTGCATCGTCCCGCACGCGGGGGAGCCGAGCTTCGAGCTGGCCGACGACGAGATCGAGATCGGCATCGGCATCCACGGGGAGCCAGGGCGCGAGCGCATCAAGCTGGAGCCGGCCGACAGAATCGTCGACCGCATCCTGGGGCACATCGTCGAGGACATCCCGTACGTGTCCGGCGACAAGGTGCTTCTGTTCGTCAACGGCATGGGAGGCACGCCGCTCGTGGAGCTGTACATCGCGTTCCGGCGCGCGGCCGAGGCGCTGGCCGGGCAGGGCATCGAGGTGACCCGCACCCTCGTGGGCAACTACGTCACGTCACTCGAGATGCAGGGATTCTCGATCACGCTGCTCAAACTGGATGACGAACTGACCGAGCTGTGGGACGCGCCCGTGCACACCTCGGCCCTCCGCTGGGGACGGTAGGTACCGGATGGGGTTGACGAGCGAATGGGCCAGGGCCTGGGTCGCCTTGAGCGCGAAGGTGATCGCCGAGAACCGAGTCGAGCTCACCGCCCTCGACCGGCCGATCGGCGACGGTGATCATGGCGAGAACATGAACAGGGGCTTCACGGCCGTCGTGCCGAAGCTCGACAGCCTCGCCGAGGGCTCAGCGGCCGACATCCTGAAGCTCGTGGCGATGACCCTCATCTCGACCGTCGGCGGTGCCGCCGGTCCGCTCTACGGCACCGGCTACCTCAAGGCCGCCGGCGCGGTCGCTGGCCAGGACGAGCTCGATGGCGCGTCGCTCGTGGCCATCCTCGCGGCCGCGCGCGACGGCATCGTGCTGCGCGGCAAGGCGTTGGTTGGCGAGAAGACGATGATCGATGCGTGGACTCCGGCGGTGGATGCTGCCGCCGAGGCCCATGCGGCAGGCAAGTCCGAACTGGAGATCCTGCAGGCAGCAGCGTCCGCGGCCGAGGCCGGGGCCGTCGCCACCGAGCCGCTCATCGCGCGCAAGGGGCGGGCGAGCTACCTCGGCGAGCGCGCCATCGGGCACAGGGACCCCGGGGCGCAGTCCACCGCGCTCCTGCTGCGGGCCGCCGCAGACGCGGCGGCCGCGTGAGTGTCGGCCTTGTCGTCGTCTCGCACAGCGACAAGATCGCGGTCGGCATCGTCGAACTCGCCCGCCAGATGGCGCCGACGACGAGGGTCCTGCCGGCGGGAGGCCTCGACGACGGGGCAATCGGCACGAGTTTCGAGAAGATCACGGAGGCGATCGCCCTCGCCGACGAGGGCGAGGGGGCGGTGCTGCTGTGCGACCTCGGCTCGGCGATCCTCACCGCGGAGACGGCACTCGATTTTCTCGATGACGTTCAGCGCGGGCGCGTCGTGATCGCCGACGCGCCCATCGTCGAGGGCACGGTGGCCGCGGCCGTCGCGGCCGAGACCGGGGGAGACGTCGCCGCCGTCGTGACCGCAGCGGAGTCGGCCAACCGGCCGGGCCGGGCGGCCCCGGAGCCGGCCGAGTCGGCCGAGCCGGCCGGGTCGGCCGAGACGCTGACGGCACGCGCGACCCTCGTGAACAAGGACGGGCTGCATGCGAGGCCCGCCGCCGATTTCGTGCGGCGCGCGAGCGAATTCGGGGCAGCGATCACCGTCAATGGTGTGGATGCGAAGAGCCTGTTGCGGATCATGTCGCTCGGTCTCGGCGCCGGCAGCGAACTCACACTGACGGCCGAGGGTCCTGATGCGGCAACCGCGCTCGATGCGCTCGTCGGGCTTATCGAATCGGGATTCGGCGAGGCATAGCGCACGACGGAGCGGAGCCGCGGCTGCCGGCACGGGCATCCGGTCTCCGTCGTACTCTCGGGTCACAGCCTCTGCATGATGTAGAGGAAGTTGCCCTCCGAGTCCCTGAACCACGCTGCCTTCGCGTCGTCTATGGTTGCGACACCGTTGACGGTCGTCAGGCCCGGGATCTCGAAGTCGTCAAAGACGACGCCGCGTTCACGCAGTCGCGCTATCTCGGCGTCGAGATCATCGGTCAGCCAGCCCATCTGGGTGTTCTTGGCCGTGCCGGCGTTCTCCGTCTCGTAGATCTCGAAGAAGCTACCCGGCGTTGGGCGGTAGACCAGACTGCCAGCGATTTCCTCGGCCGGGTCGAGGTCGAGGGCGTCGTGGTAGTACTTCCGTGCCCGGGCCAGGTCGGCGGCGGGTAGGACGGGGTGCAGATCTTTCAGCATCGTGAATCCTCCTCTACAACAATGAAGTGGGGACGTCTCGCGAAAGTGATCCTGCCGTCGAGTCACAGCTATTGCGCCCGTTCGGCGGGGCGGCTCGACTTTCGCCGGTGGGGCATCCGGGACAGCTGCGGCGCGCGTGACCATCACCCGGATGTCCTCGTCCATTGTCCCGGGACGAACCGCCTCGGGAACGATGGGCGGTGAACACTAAATTCTTGCGGTGATCCTACGCCTCCCGGCCGTTTCCCGGCAGGGGTCAGCCCCGAGCCTCTGCCGGTTGGCCGGCGCTCGAGAACTCCCGCAGGGCGAGCCAGGCGGCGGCTGCGGCGACGACGGCGAGTGCCAGCGCGGCGACGCTGAGTCCGGCGAAGGCGCCGATGAGGCCCGCGAGCGGGTAAGTGAGAATAAAACAAGCATGGGAGAGGGAGAACTGCGCCGCGAAGACGGCCGGCCCGTTCGCGGTGGTGGAGGCGCGCCGGAGGAGGCGGGCGGAGGGGGTCAGGATGAGCGATGTCGCGGCCCCGAGCAGAAACCAGATGCCGAGGGCGGCGGCCCATGCGGCGGGGGAGTGGGACAGGGGGGAGCCGGCCAGAGGATCCGGCAGGGCCGCGACGCCCGCCGCCAGGACGAGGCCGACCGGCAGCACGGCGCTGCCGAACAGCATGACGCGCCGGTCGAGGAATCGCGCGATCAGCCGGGGTGCCGAGAGGGCGACGATCATCGAGCCGAGACCGTAGCAGGCGAGGGCGACCGCGACGTCGACGGCGGGGCGGGAGAACTGTTGCTGCACGAGCACGACCGTGTTGACGAGCACCATCGCCGTCGCTGCGGCGACGCCAAGGTTCAGCGCCGCGAGGGCCCGCAGCTCGGGCGTGCGTCTGAATACCCCGACGCCGCTTGTCAGTCGTTCGACGAATGGCGCGACATGGTGGGGTCTCGCGCCCGGGAGGGTTGCGGCGAGCACGAGGACGGCCGAGCCGAGGAATCCGAACGCGGTGCCGAGGAAGAGGTTGTGGTAGCTGATGACCGTGAGCAGCGCGGCCGCGATGACGGGGCTGAGCAGGGATTCGAGGTCGTAGGCGAGGCGGGAGAGCGACAGGGCCCGGGTGTACTGGCCCTCGTCGGGCAGCACCTCGGGAATGAGGGCCTGGAACGCGGGTGTGAAGGTCGCGGATGCCGCCTGGAGCACAAAGATCAGCACGAAGATCTGCCAGACCTCGGTGACGAAGGGGAGCGAGACGGCGACGGTGCCGCGCACGGCATCCGACGATACGAGCAGCAGCTTGCGCGGAAGGTGGCTCGTCATGGCCGCGCTGAGCGGTGCAACCCCGACATAGGCGACCATCTTGATGGTGAGGGCCGTGCCGAGCACGATCCCGGCGTCGCCGCCGGCGAGGTCAAACGCGAGCAGGCCCAGCGCGACCGTGAGCAGGCCGGTGCCGATGAGCGCGATCACCTGGGCGCCGAACAGCTTGGCGTAGACCCGGTTGGCCAGAATGTCCCGCATGGTCGCCATCTAAGCAGACGAACGCCTCGTGGCATGGCAACGGCCTGGGCCGAGAACGGTCGGGGCCGTGGGAAGGCCAGTTTTGGCCGGGCGCGCGGAGCGAGGGGCTCCCCGTCGTCGCGAGGCAGCTCGACGCGCCGGGGTTCCCAGGTGCGGGCCGAGGTTTCCGCCCCCGGCGTGGTGTGCTGCCTGCACGTGGACGTTGCCGACGTGACGCGGTGTACCGCTTCGTCCGCCGCAACGAGTTCTCAGGCTCCGCTGGCATCACCGTGCGCGAGTTGGAGGACGTGTCGCTGTCGCAACTACAAGAAACGTGGCGGGGGTGGCTCGACGCGCTCTTGACGTACGCGATTACGGGATAGTGGTGACGCGCGT
>JAJAZI010000043.1 GCA_026785785.1 Microbacteriaceae bacterium | reverse complement strand
GAGGAAACCCGGCGCTCGCCAGCTGGCGTCGGACCGCGTTGCCTGGCGTCAGACCGCCGCCACGCCAACCCGGTAGTTGGCGCCGCGGTGCTCGTCCGGCAGGCGGTCGCCGCGACCGTGCAGCTTCTGCCGCAGCGTGCCCTCTTCGTACTCGGTCGGGTAGGAGCCGCGCTTCTGCAGCTCGGGGACGACGAAGTTCACGACGTCCTCGAAGGTGCCGGGGGTGATCGCGTAGGCGAGGTTGAAGCCGTCGACATCCGTCTCCTCGACCCATTCCTCGAGCTGGTCCGCGATCTCGCTCGCCGAGCCGACGATGAACGGGCCGAGCCCGCCGATCGCGCCGGCGCGGGCGATGTCGCCGACGGTCCACTCGCTGCCGTCGTCGTTCGCGGCCTGGAAGTTCGCCACCGTCGACTGGATCGCGTTGCTCTTGACGTTGCCGATCGGCTCGTCGAGGCCGTACGCCGAGAGGTCGACGCCCATCCAGCCCGACATGAAGACGAGGGCGCCCTCCTCGCTCGCGTAGCTGAGGTAGTCGAGGTACTTGGCCTGGGCCATCTCGCTCGTCTCGTCGGTGACGATCGTGAGGAGCGTATAGATCTTCGCTGAGTACCGGTCGCGACCGGCACCCTCGAGCGCATCCCGCAGCTTCGTGACGGTCTCTTTGAGCACCGGCTTGGTCGACGCGGCGACGAAAATCGCCTCGGCGTTGCCGGCCGCGAAAGCAATGCCTCGGCTGGAGGCGCCGGCCTGGTAGATCACAGGAGAGCGCTGCGGGCTCGGCTCGGCGAGGTGGATGCCGGGAACCTTGAAGTGCTTTCCCTCGTGGCCGATGTGGTGCACCTTGCTCGGGTCGGTGAACACGCCGGTCTCGCGGTCGCGCACGACGGCGTCGTCCTCCCAGGAGCCCTCCCACAGCTTGTAGAGCACCTCGAGGTACTCGTCGGCGTGATCGTAGCGGTCGTCATGCTCGAGCTGGTCGTCGTTTCCCATGTTTCGGGCGGCCGAGGGCAGGTAGCCGGTGACGACATTCCAGCCGACGCGGCCCTTGGTGAGGTGGTCGAGCGTCGACATGCGGCGCGCGAAGGGATACGGATGCTCGTAGGCGGTGCCGGCGGTGACCCCGAAGCCGAGGTGCTCGGTCACATAGGCCATCGCGGGGATCACGAGAAGGGGATCGGCGACGGGGATCTGCGCGCCGTTGCGGATCGCGGCCTCGTTCGTGCCGCCGTAGACGTCGTAGGTGCCGAGAACGTCGGCGAGGAAGATGCCGTCGAAGCGGCCCTTCTCGAGCAGTTTCGCGAGCTCGGTCCAGTAGTTGAGGTCGGTGTAGCTCGCGGATCGGTCCTCCGGGTGGCGCCACAGCCCGGAGGACTGGTGGGCGACGCAGTTCATGTCAAAGGCGTTGAAGCGAATCTGTCGGGGCATGCACTCCATGGTGGGGCCCGTCGCGGTTTCGCGCGCGGTCGGCCGCAACACGGCGTCACACTCCGGCCGGCTGCTCTCATCATTCAGGAGTCTGAAGCGAAAGCGACTCTCATCATTCAGGAGTCTGAAGCGAAAGCGGCTCTCATCATTCAGGAGTCTGAGCCGAAAATGCCTTTCGATGGTCAGGAGTCGAGGACGGAAAGTCACCGCTCCCTGCCCCAGACGGTGCCGCTCCGACACAATCCGCCCCGTCCTTCACGCCACTCCTGAATAATGAAGGCTCCGGGCCGCTACAACTCCTGAATGATGAAGGCTTCCGCCGCCAGACACTCCTGAATGATGAAAGCTTCTGCCGCCGGAAACTCCTGAATAATGAAAGCCACCGACCGGAGCCGCGGCGTTCAGCCGATGGCCCGCGCGAGGTAGGGCGCGGTCACACTGTCCGGATGGCGCAGCAGGTCAGCAGGGGTGGCCGCGGCGACAACCGTGCCCCCGCGGTCGCCGCCGGCCGGCCCGAGCTCGATCACCCAGTCGGAGGCCGCGACGACGTCCATGTTGTGCTCGACCGCGATGACGGTGTTGCCGGTCGCCGTGAGCGACTCGAACACCTCGACGAGGTAGCGCACGTTGGCCGGATGCAGCCCGCCGGTGGGCTCGTCGAGCACGAAGATCGTGCCGGTGCGGCTCGGCCGTTGCAGTTCGGTGGCGAGTTTGATGCGCTGCGCCTCGCCCCCGGAGAGCTCGGTGGCCGGCTGGCCGAGGGTCAGGTACTCGAGACCGACATCGGTCAGGGCGTCGAGGGCGCGGCGCACCGGAGGCACCCCTGCGAAGAACTCCCGCGCATCCTCCACGGTCATGCCGAGCACCTCGGCGATGCTCGCCCCCTCGAACCGCACCTCGAGGGTCTCCGGGTTGTAGCGGGATCCCTCGCAGGTCGGGCAGGGCGAGTAGTTGTCCGGCATGAAGACGAGCTCGATGCTGATGAACCCCTCGCCCTTGCAGGTCGGGCAGCGGCCGCCGTCGACGTTGAACGAGAACCGGCTGGCGGTGAAGCCGCGCTGCTCGGCATCGGCGGTTCTCGCGAACAGCTGGCGCACGGTGTCGAACAGCCCGGTGTAGGTCGCGAGGTTCGACCGCGGCGAGCGCCCAATCGGCTTCTGGTCGATCGAGATGATTCGCTGGGGGGTGTTCTCGAGGGTGTTGTGCGCGTCGACGCGCTCGATGATGTCGGCCAGCAGAGACGTCTTCCCCGACCCGGAGACCCCCGTGATGGTCGTCATGACTCCCATCGGGATGTCGACCGAGACGTTCTGCAGGTTGTTGCGGGAGAGGTCGGCGAAGTGCAGCCACGACTGGGCCGTGCGCGCCTCGTGCCGGCGGGGCCCGTCAGCGGGGAACATGAACCGGGCCGTGACGGAGCCTGTCACGTGCTCGAGGGCGTCCGGCGGTCCGCTGTGCACCACGCGCCCGCCCTCGCTGCCGGCCCGCGGGCCGACGTCGACGAGCCAGTCGGCGCGGCGGGCGATGTCGAGGTCGTGCTCGACCACGAAGAGCGAGTTGCCGGCGGCGATGAGCTGCTGCAGGGCCTCGTAGAGCGCCGCGGCATCGGCCGGGTGCAGGCCCGCCGACGGCTCGTCCATTACGTAGAGCACCCCGAAAAGTCCCGACCGGAGCTGGCTGGCGAGGCGGATGCGCTGAAGCTCACCCGGCGACAGGTCGACGCTCGACCGGTCCATCGACAGGTAGCCGAGGCCAAGGCGCACGATCGCCTCGACCCGCACGCCGAGGTCCTTGACAAGCGCGCGGGCGGCGGATGCGGCGGGCGCGCCGTGCTCGTCGACGCCGTGCGATTGCGCATCCAGTCCGGCATCGAGCACCTCGCACAGCCGGGAGAGCGGCATCCGGGCGAGTTCGGAGATGTCGAATCCGCCGAAGGTGACCGCGAGGGCCGCCTGACCGAGCCGCTTGCCGTGGCACGTGGGGCAGGCCCCGACCACGATGTACGGCTCGAGCCGCTGGCGCTGCGACTCGGATTCGGTCTTCGCGTAGTTGCGCATGAGGTAGTTGCGGGCGGAGTACCAAGTGCCGTTGTACGGCCGGTCGTTACCGCCCTCGCGCACGTTGACGAGCACCGTCGGCTCCTCGTCGCTGAAGAGCAGCCAGTCGCGGTCCTCCCGGGAGAACTCATGGAAGGGGAGGTTGATGTCGTAGCCGAGCTCGCTCGCGAT
>JAJAZI010000042.1 GCA_026785785.1 Microbacteriaceae bacterium | reverse complement strand
GTCGTGATGGATGCCCCGCGAGCCCGTCTGATGGGGGAGGCCGGTCGCCGGCGCGCCGAGCAGCACTTCGCCTGGGATGCGATCGCGCAGCGCACCCGGTCGCTCTACAAGAGCCTGCTGGTCTGAGCCACCGGCGGGGGAGCGGGCGATAGGCTGGGCGCACCATGGCCAGTGTTCTTGAGTTCGACGACGTCTCCTTCACGCGCGATGGCACCGCCATCCTCGATCACGTCGGGTGGTCGGTCGATGAGAGCGACCGCTGGGTCGTGCTCGGACCGAACGGCGCCGGCAAGACCACCCTGCTGCAGCTGGCGGCAGCGATACTGCATCCCAGCTCAGGCTTCGTCACGGTGCTCGGTGAGCGAATCGGCGCGACCGACCTCGCGGGGCTGCGGCCGCGCATCGGTTTCGCCTCAACGGCGATGGCCAGGCGCATCCCCGCCGATGAGCGCGTCCTCGACGTCGTGATGACCGCCGCGCACGCCGTCGCGGGCCGCTGGAGAGAGCAGTACGAGGATGTCGACGAGCGCCGCGCCCACCGCGTGCTGCGCGAGTGGCACCTCGATCGCTTCGCCGAGCGACGCTTCGGCAGCCTGAGCGACGGGGAGCAGAAGCGCGTGCAGATCGCCCGCTCGATCATGACCGATCCCGAGCTGCTGCTGCTCGACGAGCCTGCGGCCAGCCTCGACCTCGGCGCCCGCGAAGAACTGGTGCAGTTGCTCGGCGCGTATGCCTCCTCCGAGGAGTCACCCGCGATGATCATGGTGACGCATCACGTGGAGGAGATCCCCGCCGGCTTCTCGCACGCCCTCCTGCTCTCGGAGGGCGCCGTGTCTGCCGCCGGTCCGATCGACGAGGTCATCACCGACGAGCACCTCGGCACGGCCTTCGGCCTGCCCCTGTCGGTGCAGCGCGACGGCCACCGTTTCACCGCCCGCGCCGCCTGAGCGCATCCGAGCATCAGCACCGGTTCTGATAGTCTGAAGAGTCGGCCCGGGATGCTCAGCATCTCCTTGCCCATTACACGTGCCCTACCGAATCCAAGGAACCGCTCATGAAGACTGACACCCACCCCGAGTACAAGGCGATCGTCTTCCGCGACCTCGCGTCGGGGGAGACCTTCCTCACCCGCTCGACCGTCTCCAGCAGCAAGACCATGGAGCTCGATGGCGTGGAATACCCCGTCATCGACGTCGAGATCTCGTCGGCCTCGCACCCGTTCTACACGGGCAAGCAGCGCATCATGGACAGCGCCGGCCGTGTCGAGAAGTTCAACCAGCGCTTCAAGAACTTCGGCGCATAAAGGTCCGACAGTTTCGATCCGAAGGCCCCGCTCCGGCGGGGCCGTGGGGGCCCCGCGGGTCGCTCTCGGAGCCCGGTGGTTAGGAGCCGAAGCCCTTGTAGCGCGTGTTGAACTTCTCGACGCGGCCGGCCGAGTCCATGATGCGCTGCTTGCCCGTGTAGAACGGGTGCGACTCTGACGAGATCTCCACGTCGATGACGGGGTACGTGTTGCCGTCTTCCCACTCGATCGTCTTCGCGCTGCCGACCGTCGAGCGGGTGAGGAACGTGGCGCCGGAGGCGAGGTCGCGGAACACGACGGGCAAGTACGTGGGGTGGATGTCAGACTTCATGGCGATTCCTTGGGATTCGAAAGTGGATTGCAGTGTGTTGCGAAAAGTTCAGTGGCCTGTGGCCCAACCATCGATGTTATCAGACGGCGCGGCGTGCGTCAGGCCGCGCGGGCAGCGAAACGCCCGTCGCGCTCTTCTACGACGAGCTCGAGACCGAATGCGCCGCCGAGGTTCTCGGCGGTGAGCACGTCGTGGATGGGCCCAGCGGCGCGGATGCCCCCGTCTTCGAGGATCAGCGCGTGGCTGAAGCCGAGTGGGATCTCCTCGACATGATGGGTCACCATGATGATCGCGGGTGCGGTGGGGGCGCTGGCGTAGCCGCCGAGGATCTTCAGCAGCTCCTCCCTGGCGCCGAGGTCGAGGCTCGCGGCCGGCTCGTCGAGGAGGAGCATCTCGGGGTCGGTCATGATCGAGCGAGCGATCTGCACGCGCTTCTGCTCGCCGTCGCTGAGGTCGCCGAAATTGCGGTCCGCGAAGGTGTCGAGCTTCCACTCGGCGAGAACGCGGCGTGCGCGGCGGGTGTCGATGTCGTCGTAGTTCTCGTTCCACCGACCGGTGACCGCGTAGGCGGCCGTCATCACGACGTTGAGCACGGTCTCGGTCGGGGGGATGCGGCGGGCAAGGGCGGTGGACGCGAAGCCGATGCGCGGCCGCAGCTCGAACAGGTCGGTCTTGCCGAGCGTGTCATCGAGCACGACGGCGGTGCCGTTGCTCGGATGGATCATCGCCGAGGCGATTTGCAGAAGCGTGGTCTTGCCGGCGCCGTTGGGGCCGAGGATCACCCAGCGTTCGTCGTCGTTGACGGTCCAGGAAACCGAGTCGAGAATGGTGTTGCCGCCCCGTACAACGGAGACGTCGGTGAGCTGCAGAACACGTGCCATTGTTCAACCCTAGGCCACCGCGGGAGCACCGGCGGTGAGTCCCGCGCGAACTAGACCAGCGAGTCGTAGATGCGCTGCGTCTCGAGCGCGATCTTGTCCCAGCCGAACTCTCTCTCGGCGCGAATCCGACCGGCGGCCCCGTACTTCGCCGCGGTTTGGGGGTCGCCCGTCACCTCGATGAGAGTGGCGGCGAGGTCGTTCACGAACCGGTCCGGGTCGATGGGGGTGCCGGTGCCGTCCTGCATCTGCTCGATCGGCACAAGGCGTCCCGTCACACCGTCGTCGATGACCTCCGGGATGCCGCCGGTGGCTGTGCCGACCACTGCGGCGCCGCAGGCCATGGCCTCGAGATTGACGATGCCGAGTGGTTCGTAGACGGAGGGGCAGACGAAGGTCGTCGCGACGCTCAGCACGGCGGAGAGCTCGTGCTGGCTCAGCAGGCGGTCGATCCAGACGACTCCGGAACGCTCGAGGGCGAGTTCGGCCATGCCGGTCTCAACTTCGGCGAGGATCTCCTTGGTGTCGGGCGCGCCGGCGCAGAGCACGAGCTGCACCTCCGGAGGCAGCTGCTTCGCGGCGCGCAGGAGGTAGGGAAGCCCCTTCTGCCGGGTGATCCGGCCGACGAACACGACCGAGGGACGGTCGGGATCGATGCCGAGGCCACGCACCAGGTCCGGGTCGTCGACAGGCTTCCACTTCGCAAGGTCGATGCCGTTGTAGACAGTCTCGACTTTGCCCGGATCGAGCGAGGGGTAGGCGCGCAGGATGTCGCGCCGCATTCCGTCGCTCACCGCGATGACGGCATCCGCGCTCTCGAACGCGTTCTTCTCGATCCAGCTCGAGATGCGGTATCCGCCGCCGAGCTGCTCTGCCTTCCAGGGCCGCAACGGCTCGAGGCTGTGGGCGGTGACGACGTGCGGGATGCCGTGCAGCAACGAGGCGAGGTGCCCTGCTCCGTTCGCGTACCAGGTGTGGGAGTGCACCAGATCGGCTCCGGCGACGTCCTGGGCGATCTGCAGATCCACCCCGAGGGTCGCGAGGGTCGCGTTGGCGTCCTTCAGCTCGCCCGGCACCGAGTAGGCGAACACACCCGGCTCGTCGCGGGGCGCGCCGAAGCAGCGCACGGTGACGTCCAAGGTCGGGCGGAGCGCCCGGACGAGCTCGGCGACGTGCACGCCGGCACCGCCGTAAACCTCTGGTGGATACTCCCGCGTAATCAGACTGACCTTCACGGAGTGAAGGTTAGTACAGCGGGAACTCGAGCCTCTACTCTTGAGGAATGTCGTCAAAGAAGATCTTCGGAATTGTCCTCGCCGGTGGAGAAGGCAAGCGTCTCATGCCGCTCACCGCAGACCGGGCC
This sequence comes from Microbacteriaceae bacterium, assembly GCA_026785785.1. Classification (GTDB taxonomy): domain Bacteria; phylum Actinomycetota; class Actinomycetes; order Actinomycetales; family Microbacteriaceae; genus Marisediminicola. The sequence continues at coordinate 2,307 of JAJAZI010000042.1, read as the reverse complement.
AAGCCAGGAGTGCCGTTCGGCGGCAACTACCGCCTCATCGACTTCGCGCTCTCGAATCTGATCAACTCGGGGCTCCGCCAGATCGTCGTGCTGACCCAGTACAAGTCGCACAGCCTCGACCGCCACGTCTCACAGACCTGGCGCCTGTCGGGCCTCACGAACTCCTACGTCGCATCCGTTCCCGCCCAGCAGCGACTCGGCAAGCGCTGGTTCGCCGGATCCGCCGACGCGATCCTGCAGAGCCTCAACCTGCTCCGCGACGAGAAGCCCGACATCGTCGTGGGGGGGGGGGGGGGGGGGGGGGGGCCCCGGGCGGGGCGCGGGCGGGGGCCCGGCCGCCGGCCCGGCGCCGCGGGGGGGGGGGGCGGGGGCGGCGCCCCCCACGTCTACCGCATGGACTTCAGCCAGATGGTCGCCGCGCACATCGAATCCGGCGCCGGCGTGACCGTCGCGGCCATCCGGCAGCCGATCGCACTCGCCGACCAGCTCGGCGTCATCGAGGTGAGCCCGGACGACCCCACCCGCATCAAGGCGTTCCACGAGAAGCCCAAGAACCCGATCGGCCTGGCCGACTCCCCCAGCGAGGTGCTCGCCTCGATGGGCAACTACATTTTCGACGCCGATGTGCTCATGGATGCCGTGATCCGCGACGGGGAGGTGCCCGACTCCAAGCACGACATGGGAGGCGACATCGTTCCGTGGTTCGTTTCGCAGAACGACGCGGCCGTCTACGACCTCAACCGCAACGAGGTTCCCGGCGCGACCGACCGCGACCGCGACTACTGGCGGGACGTCGGCACGATCGAGTCGTTCTTCGACGCCCACCAGGACCTCATCTCGGCGCTTCCCGTCTTCAACCTCTACAACTCCGAGTGGCCGATCTTCAGCCAGCAGCTCAACTCGCCGCCGGCGAAGTTCGTCCGCGACTCCAGCGGCAACCTTGGCACGATGATCGACTCGATCGTGTCGCTGGGGTCGCTGCTGTCCGGCGCGCACATCGAGCGCAGCGTGCTCGGGCCGTGGGCGACGATCGAAGGTGGAGCCAAGGTCACCGACTCGATTGTGTTCGACCGGGTGAAGATCGGTCCGAACGCGTTGGTGCGCCGGGCTATTCTGGACAAGGAAGTCGTGGTCGAAGCTGGCGCGACGATTGGTGTCGATGCCGATGCCGACCGGGCTCGCGGATTCACCGTCACCGATTCCGGGATCACCGTTGTGGGCAAGGGCGTTCACGTCTCCGCCTAATTGCCACCCGCTCGCGGGTTGTGGCCGAACCCACCAGGGATGCGCATGACCGGATTTCTCGTCGTTCTCGACGTCGACTCGACGCTCATCGAGAACGAGGTCATCGAGTTGCTCGCGGATGCCGCGGGCTCGCTCGACGAGGTCGCGCGGATCACCACGAGCGCGATGAACGGGGAGCTCGACTTCGAGGAGAGCCTCCGGGCCAGGGTCGCGACACTCGCCGGACTGCCGGTGTCGGTCTTCGACGAGGTCGCGGGACTCATCCGCGTGACCGACGGGGTGCCCGAGATGATCAGCGGCGTGCACGCGGCAGGCGGGCGCGTCGGCGTCGTCTCGGGCGGGTTCCACGAGCTGGTCGACCCGATCGCCGAGCGGCTCGGCCTCGACTACTGGCGTGCGAACCGGCTCGAAACCGCGGGCGGGCGGCTCACCGGAGGGTTGGCCGGCGCCGTCGTCGACGCTCAGGCCAAGGCGCACACGCTGCGCGAATGGGCGGACGACTTCGGCGTGCCGCTGCGCCAGACCGTGGCGGTCGGCGATGGCGCGAACGACCTTCCGATGATGGCCATCACCGGCCTGTCGGTCGGATTCGACGCGAAGGCGCCCGTGCGCGACGAGGCCGACATCATCATGGACGTGCGCGACCTCGGGCAGCTGCTGCCGCTGCTCGGGCTCCGCCGGGCCTGAGCTGGGCTAGTGGCCCATGCCCAGTCCGCCGTCGACCGGGATGACCGCCCCGGAGATATAGGCGGCGTCATCGCTCGCGAGCCAGGTGATCACGCGGGCGACCTCCTGCGGGGTCGCGAACCGCGCCGCAGGGATCGACTTTCGGTAGTCGGCCTGCTGCGTTTCGGACAGCTCGGCGGTCATGTCGGTCTCGATGAATCCCGGCGCGACGACGTTCGCCGTGATGCCGCGCGAGCCGAGCTCCCGGGTGACCGACCGCGCGAGTCCGATGAGCCCGCTCTTCGATGCGGAGTAGTTGACTTGGCCGGCCGAGCCGAGCAGGCCCACAACGCTCGAAACGAGCACGATTCGACCGAAGCGCGCCGTGAGCATGCC